>SLKL01000284.1 GCA_007134625.1 Saprospiraceae bacterium | reverse complement strand
GAGGCAGGCAAGGAAATTCACCAACTTTGTTTGGAACGTGCACCGATATTCGATTTAAGAAGTTCTTATGGTTCAATGTGAATCTGAATTTTGGAAATAGTTCTAAAACAAAAATACTTCTGAAATCGTAAATCGTTAATCGGTGTTCGGTGTTCAATTTATAAATTTAGGTAATCCAGCCATTCGGTTCTTAGTTCACCTACTTAACCTTTGAAATCCAATATCCTTAATTTTTTAAAAGTTCAAATCAATGGTTACCTAGTTTTACGTTATTGGTAATAGCCTGATTCGATTGATTAAATTACTTTATCACACCTACGGCTTGATAAAATGGCTTCGTAATATTATATATTTGTTTTACCACAAAGTAAACCGAGTTGAATTTATCAAGTCGTAGGCATGACAAAGGGTTACCCCCAACCCACTCTATGCCCTCTGGGATCTTAGTGGTTCAAAAAGCTAAAACCACGGAGTTAACAGAGGAACACAGAGATGTACCTGTAGCTATTTTTTTGTACATAATTTATAAACCAATCTGCAGTAAATGTGGGTTTATATATTCGCCTGGTACTTCATTGAACAATACCCTTAAAAAGCAGTTGAGTTAGAAATAATTAAAGAATGAACCGAAATCACCTTCCGAGCGATTGGATAGAAATAGTAGATGAATCAGCCCTTGAGGAAGCTGTCCGCATCTCTCATGAAAAACCTGTTTTGATTTTTAAACACAGTACCCGCTGCGGAATCAGTGCCCATGCACTTTATGAACTGGAAGAGTGGCACAAAGAATATAACGAAAAAGTACAGATATTCTTTTTGGATTTATTGAGCTATCGACCAATTTCCAATGCAATTGCCTCTGACCTAAAAGTACCGCATCAATCACCACAATTAATTGGCTTGGTAAATGGTGAAGCAGTCAATGCCATATCACACTCGAGCATCAATTACTCGGATTTGAATGTATTCTACAGGAAAATGTTACCGCTGACTGAAAGTCATTAAGCCAGCGGATCTACTTTAATACAGACATTTTTGGGTTCGGTAAAAAAGCGAAGGGCTTCCCAGCCACCTTCCCTTCCTACACCAGAGTTTTTTACACCACCAAAAGGCGTCCGCAAATCTCTCAATAGCCAGCAATTTACCCAGACTATTCCAAAGTCCAACAATTCAGGCATACGATGAGCTCTTCCGACATCAGACGTCCAAAGGGAGGCCGCTAATCCGTAAGAAGTACAATTTGCCAGTTCAATAGCCTCTTTTTCATCTTTAAAGGGAATCAGTGAAACAACCGGACCAAAAATCTCTTCTTGATTGGTCCTGCAATCAGCCGGCAGACCCTCAATTACTGTAGGTTCCATGAAATAGCCACCTTCACATCTACCCTTTGGAAAAACTCTGTTTCCACCATGCAAAATCTTTCCTCCTTCCTTTTTGGCAATTTCGACATAACACAAAACTTTTTCCAGATGCTCTTTGGAGACTAAAGCCCCCATTTTGGTATCCTTGTCTAGCGGATCACCCACTTTCACTTTTTTTACTTTTTCAATAAAAGCAGCCTTGAATTTCTCATAAATGGACTCTTCTATTAGTATGCGCGAACCACAGAGGCAAATCTGCCCTTGATTGGCAAAAGAAGAGAGTACGACAGTTGAAAGCATTTTGTCGAAATCTGCATCGGCAAAAACGATAGCAGGATTTTTACCTCCTAACTCAAGAGAAAGTTTTTTAAACTTAGGTGCCGCAGCAGCAGCTATTCTTGAACCCGTCTGAGTCCCGCCGGTAAAAGAAATGGCCTTTACGTCCGGATGGTCCACAATGGCTTGACCGGCATCTGGACCCAAACCATGAACAATATTAAAGACACCATCGGGAAACCCGGCATCTTTAATGAATTTAGATAGAAGAAAGGCAGTCATGGGTGTAACCTCTGAGGGTTTAGCAACGACACAATTACCTGCTGCAAGTGCCGGTGCTATTTTCCAACTAAACAGATACAAGGGTAAATTCCATGGTGATATACAACCCACCACTCCAATTGGCTGACGTAGGGTATAATTTATTGCGGTTCCTACCATTTGATGGGATTCGCTGGCAAATTGCGTGATGGCATCAGCAAAAAAACCAAAGTTCTTCGAAGCCCGGGGAATATCAACAGTTTGCGCCAACTTTAAAGGCTTCCCATTGTCTTTGGATTCAGCTTTTGCCAAAAAATCCAGATTGTCTGATATGATTTGAGATAGTTTTCTCAAGCATGCTGATCTTCGATCAATAGAAAAACGACTCCAGACGGGAAAAGCTTTTTTAGCAGCTTGCACAGCTAACTCAACATCTTTTGAATTGCTGAGTGGAAGTAAAGCATAAGGATTGCCTGTTGCAGGCTCAAAAATTTCGGTATGTTTACCATCAATGGGGTCGGCGAATTGGCCATTAATGAAATTCTGAATTTTTTCCATAACAGTTTTTATCTGACCTAAAGATAAAAAAAATGGCCCGAACTCGGGCCACTTAATTCAATTGAATATATTTTCTGTTCCAATTATCCTCCGAAATCATCAAAGGCTATATTTTCTTCAGGAACTCCCATATCATCAAGAAGTTTGATAACAGCCTGATTCATCATAGGAGGTCCACAGAAATAATACTCTATTTCTTCAGGTTCAGGGTGTTTTGCAAGATAGGTATCATAAAGTACCTGGTGAATAAACCCAATAAACCCATCCCCTTCACTATCACCTATATCTTTCCTCACTTTCCAGTTGTCTTCATCCAATGGTTCAGATAAAGCAACCTCGAAATTAAAGTTTGGAAAATGTTTTTCTATTTCTCTAAACTCATCTACGTAGAATAGCTCTCTTTTTGAACGACCTCCGTACCAATAAGTGATTTTCCTGTCCTTAGTACCGAGCGTATGGAATAAATGGAAAAGGTGAGATCTCAAAGGAGCCATTCCTGCACCACCACCAATATATACCATTTCCTTTTTAGTCTCTTTAATAAAAAATTCACCATAAGGACCTGAGATCATTACTTTATCACCGGGCTTGCAATCAAAAACATAAGAAGAACATACACCCGGATTTACAGCCATCCAATCATTGGCTTTTCTGTCCCACGGTGGAGTCGCAATCCTGATATTCAATTTAATGATATTTCCTTCTGCCGGGTGATTAGCCATCGAGTAGGCTCGGAACTGAGGTTCATCATTTACCATTTTTAACTTCCACATATCGTATGCATCCCAGTCTTCTTTAAACTTATCTGGACCTGCCGGATCATCGGGATGAGGTGAGATATCAAAATCTTTATAGTCCACGGTAATTACAGGTACATCAATTTGTATGTACCCTCCCGGCTCAAAATCCATAGTTTCGCCCTCAGGAAGTCTCACTACGAACTCCTTAATAAAGGTGGCAACATTGTAATTGGAAACCACTTCTGTTTCGAATTTCTTGATACCGAATATTTCTTCCGGTACGCGGATTTTCATATCCTCTCTTACTTTCACCTGACAGGCCAATCTAACATTTTCCGCCACCTCTTTTCTACTAAGGTGATTTAACTCGGTTGGAAGAACATCACCTCCACCTTCATCAATATTACACAGGCACATTGCACAGGTACCACCACCACCGCAAGCAGAAGGAAGGAAAATACTCTTATCTGATAATACATTCAGCAGGTTCGAGCCCGGCTGAACTTTAATTGGATTTTCTTCGTCCCCGTTTATAATTAGATTCACATCACCCTGGGGTACGAGCTTCCTACGAGCTATAATCAATATAAACGCCAACCCCATAATTACTAAGGAGAAGACAAAAATTGCAGCAAAAATTGGTATTACTTCAACTAGAAAAAACATATGCTAGATTTCTGTTTGAAAAATTATTATTAAGATCCGGTAAAAGCACTTGGGTCAATACCCATCAGACTCATAAAACCAATACCCATAAGTCCGGTAAGGATGAATGCCATTCCCAAACCTCTCAATGGACCGGGAACGTTAGAATATCTGATTTTTTCTCGTATAGCAGCAATAGCAACAATAGCTAAGAAAAATCCGAATCCACTCCCTAATCCAAAACTTACAGATTCAGTAAAAGAGTATTCTCTTGCAACCATGAATAATGAACCACCCAAAATGGCACAGTTCACAGTAATCAGTGGCAGAAATATACCAAGCGAGGCATACAGAGCAGGTGAGTATTTTTCGATCACCATTTCCACCAACTGCACCATGGATGCTATTACTGCAATAAACAAGATAAATCTCAGGAAAGTTAAATCCATTCCTAATAAACCGGATTCACTCAATAAGAAAGTGGTGATTATCCAATTGATAGGCATGGTAATTCCCAATACGAAAATAACAGCCAAACCAAGTCCAAAAGCTGTGTCAAGCGTTTTGGAAACTGCCAGATAAGAACACATGCCCAGGAAATAGGCGAGTACCATGTTCTCTATAAAAGCAGCTTTTATGAATATATTTATTAATTCCATTATAATTTAAGTTTTAGGATACGTCAATAAGTTTTCTATTCCATGCTCTGTGAATCCAGATAAGAATTCCGATAACAAATAGAGCTGAAGCCGATAGCACCATCAAGTTATTTGGCATATACCAGGACAACCACCAATGTGCGTCGGTATTAATCATAAATTGCTCTCCGGGACCGAAAAGCTCCCATCCCATAAGTGAACCTGAACCAAATAGTTCTCTAAAAAAGGCAACAATGATGAGGATAGCTCCATAACCCATGGCATTACCAACACCATCCAAAAACGATGGCCAGGGCTTGTCTGCCATTGCGAAGGCCTCCAATCTACCCATAATAATACAGTTGGTAATGATCAATCCGATGAAAACGGATAGTTCCTGATAGATGGGATAATTTATCGCCTTTAGTGAAAGTTCAACAACAGTCACCAGGAAAGCGATAATAATTAGCATCACAATCATACGAACCTGCTTCGGAATAGAATGTCGGAGAAGGGAAGTAAATAAATTTGCAAACCCCATAACAAAAATTACAGCCAGTGTCATAACTACTGCAGGAGAAACCTGAGTGGTAATCGCCAAAGCTGAACAAATACCTAATACCTGAACAGTAATAGGGTTGTTGTCATTTATCGGATCTGTTATTAACCTTCTTTCCCGTTTTCCGAAGAGTGGCTTTTTCTCTTCTAATTGGGATTTATCTAGTGTTTTAGTATCTGCCATTTTACTGATTTTTATATAAATCCAGAATTTATGTTATAAGTAAATTACTGTACTTTTGTCTTATCAAAAAAGTCGAAATAGTACTGAAGTCCGCGATTAAACATTTCAGTCACACCATCATTGGTTACAGTAGCACCAGTCACACCATCTACCTCATGATATTCATCGGTAGCACGTCCCTTCACAACTCTGACTGATCGGAAATTACCTTCTTCATCAAAAAGTCTTGTCCCCTGAAATTGTTGGGCAAACCTCGGATTGTCATTAATCTCCGCACCCAAGCCCGGTGTTTCAGCTCTGTGTCCAAAAGCTACTCCGGCAATAGTATTGAGATCCGGTTTGAGCGCAACATTGGCCCATATCTCATCCCAAAGGCCATTCCCTCTAACAGATACTATAGTTAGCACCTGATCAGTTGCCTGAAATTTAAAAACAGGGAATATTTGCTCATTCAATGGTTTACGTCTTTCTCTACCGAGATTGACATGTTCTGCCATTCCTCCGGGGTAACCTCTTTCCTGAACCTCCTCTTTAGAAAGCACATTCCCGTCTATATCAGTAACAATCTGCTCAATCTGAGATTCAAATATTTCCAATACCTCGTCATCAGACATTTGTCGAACCGGAGTTTCCAGAAAATCATTTACCGCAAAAAGAATGGATCTTTTATTCGCAATAGCTTCATTACGATCGTGTATAGGTTTCAATAAGGTGGCCATGGAAGCCAAAACAAGAGCCACCACCGTGGATACGATCAGGATAAACTTAACAACATATGATGTACTATGCACTTGCTAAACGTTTTTGAATGTTCTTACGAAGAACAAGGTGATCAATTAATGGTGAAAATGTATTCATCAATAGAATTGCTAACATCCAACCTTCGGGATAGGCGGGATTTAGAATTCTGATTATCATTCCAAAAAATCCTATTAAGAATCCGTATATCCACTTACCTCTATTAGTAGAAGCAGCAGTTACGGGATCCGTAGCCATGAAAGCCATCGCAAAAAGGAAACTTCCAATGTAAATGTGGTGGTACCAAGGCACTGTCATAAACGGTGTGGCTCCCCACATATTCAAAAGCAAACCGGTAAAGACAACACCCAAAACCATACCTAACATAATCCGCCAACTTGCTATTTTCAATGCTGCAAGACCTATGGCTCCAATAAGGATTAAGGGCTTAGAAGTCTCTCCAATAGAACCCGGGATAGCTCCCCACAACATCTGTGACTGAGTATATACTTCAGTTACGGCATCCCACCCACCTGCAAATGCCAGAGCGAGTGGGGTGGCCCCAGTGAATCCATCGACAACGCTAAGGGTGGGATCAAACTGTGCGAGCCCGAGCCACCCAAACAGCCCGTTAAATAAGGTGAGATGAACCCAACCATACTCTACTGCCGATCCTGCAAAAGTTGATTCAAGTCCGGCTACCCAGACTTCATCACCTGAAATCTCGGTAGGATAAGCGAAGAATATAAATACCCTTGAAAGCAGGGCAACATTCCAGATGTTCATACCTGTTCCGCCAAAGGCTTCTTTTCCAATAATTACTGCGAAAGCAACACCTACCGCAAGAATCCACAAAGGAAGATCCGGTGGCATTATTAAAGGAATCAAAGCTGCGGACACCAGAATACCCTCCTCAATACTATGTCCCTTCTTAGATGCATAATAAAATTCTATACCCAGAGCCACTACGTGAGTGACTATAAAGATGGGAAGCAATTGCCAAAGTCCATACATCAACTTAAGGTGAGCACCTTCGAGAAAACCAGTGTACTCGCCTAAAGCTAAAAAGTGCTGATGACCTATATTATATGTACCAAAAAGGTAGCACAATTGCAACATGAGAACCACGTGAATCATAGTCCGCTTCAAATCCATGTTATCTCGGATATGCACACCGGCTTTTGTTACGTGGTTAGGCGCAAAAAGAAAAGTGTGGAACCCATCGTAAAGCGTCCAAAGAAAGGGTTGCTTTTCTTTGTTGGGCTCATACTTCTCTAATAATTTAATTATATTATCTACCATTTTACTAGACCATTAATCATTAATCTATAAAAAATCTTACTCATTTACTATTTCAAGACCTTCGCGCAGAATTTGCTGTAAAGGCATCTTAGAAGTACAAACAAACTCACAAAGCGCAATATCCTCTTCGCTCATTTCATAAATCCCAAGACCCTCCATTCTTTCAAAATCGTTGGTCATTATGGCTTTGACTAGATGCTGCGGGTAAATATCCATTGGCAACACCTCTTCATACTGTCCTGTTACTACAAATGCGCGTCGCTCGCCGTGACTGTTGGTATCGGCTCTGTATTCCATATCCGGAAAAATAAAACCGGGGAAAGTAGGTGAAATAGAAGGTCTTACCTCTTGTGGAAGCAACCATCCAAATGGCTCATAATAATCTCCCTCCAACAACACAGTTACCTGATCTTCAAAGAACCCTAAAAACTCATCATTCGATTTCTTCTTGCCGGTCAACACATCACCGCTGACCACTCTGACATTTTCCTCTTTAAACTCTACTGCAGAAAGCAATTCACCCATATTTGCACCCGGTCTGATCCTTGTGTAAAAATTTGGAGAAATTTCTGCACCTGTCAAAGCAACCAACCTCTCAGTGTTATATCTTCTCTCTGTTAACATTCTTCCGAGAGTAATTACGTCATGAGGATGTAAATACCACACTACATCACCTTTCTTTATAGGTTTTATATGGTGAATTTGCACGCCGACATTTCCGGCCGGATGTTTTCCTTTAAACCAGTATTTTTCGACATTCTTTGCATCGGCAAAAACAGGAGATGGAACTTCCTTGGCTCTTCCGTCCAAACCGAGGTAAACAGTACCATCTGTGAGTTTATTCAACATATCAATACCTGCCTGAAAAGCTGCTTCTTCACCCTGCGTTGAAAAATTCAAATTAGGGGCAAGCGGAGCTGTATCGAATGTACTAATAAAAATATCTCTTGGGATATCCTCAGGATTAGGTATGGTATCGAATGGTCTTTGTCTCAAATGCACCCAACCACCGTATTTTTTTAGAAAATCCACGATATCGGTTCTTTCTGCAACATTGATATCTAACTGTGGCAACTCTCTGAACTTTATTTCTTTATCGGCTAAAACCATTACCTCCTTTACCGCTCTTTTCTCTGCTCTTTCCAGCCCGATGTACTCACCTGATACGGGTGCCACAAACTTTATCTCGGGATTTCTTTTGTCAAAAAAGAGTTCATCTCCCGCCAAGACTGCATCTCCTTCCTCAGGCACTACCTTTGGTATAGGAGCAATTCCGTGAAAATCCATAGGACTGACGGAATACCTAGTCACATGAGGAGTTTCAATAATTTTTTCTTCCGGTTTTCCTTCCAATTTAATATCGAATCCCCTTCTTAATTTTAAATACCGATCTTTTGGTATATAAGAAGGCAAATCCGCAGCATTACCATTGAGATTTTTTGGAAATAAAGAGGCATCTACCTTAATATCTTTGCCTTCTAATTGTCTTTTCCCTTCTAATTGAAGCAAGCTGTCCGTCACAAAAACAATAGCTCCAAACACGATAATCACCGTAGCTACTATCATGCTGGTAATAAAGTCGGGAGAACCTGAAGAACTCTGAGCAAGAACATTGGATGGAAAAAAGAATAGCAAGAGCATTAAAATACTAAATATAGAAAAACTCTTAGACGTATTTTGTTTCATAAGCATAAATTGCAAAAATTATGAATTAAACTGCATTTTCAGCCTTTATAAATTTGAGCAAAGATACAAATCTTTGAGATTCCTGTAAGCCGCAAATGGTAAATTTGAAGCTCGTCTTTTGTTTAGATTAATTCTAAATAATAAGTTCGTTTTAAAGCCCCATTCCTATTACATATTGCTGCAATCTCCAAACCTCAAGTGTTGACTTTTGCGCTTATTTTTATAATAAAAATGATTTTCCAATAAGACTGAACAACTAATCCTATCCTAATCAAGAATCAAAGCATCTAAACAGGTCTTACATTCGTTTTACACAAAACAATTCAACCCGTTAAATGAAAAATACGACTTCCCTGTTCACCATAATTGTCATTTTTCTTCTGAGTAATGTCAGTATAGCTGCTCAGGATAATATGGATTTTGACGGCGCAAAATCAGCAGTTTTTGTAGAGGGCCTTGGTAATGGCATCACCTTTACATTTAATTATGACACCAGAATCGCAAACAGATTGGGATTCAGAGCCGGTATAGGTTACATTGGGGAGGTATCAGATGGTGGTGGCGTTACCAGCCTGCCTTTGATGGTCAATTACCTTCTTGGAGATGGTGGAAACTATTTTGAAATAGGTGCAGGCGCTACTTTAGTCACCGGAGATTTATTTGACAGAGTTGTTGTGTTTAATTTCTCATTTATGTATCGAAGACAACCGCCTAATGGTGGTTTTATGTGGAAAGCAGGCTTTGCCCCAATACTTACAGAAGGGGTTTTTATTCCCTATTTTCCCGGAGTTAGTCTTGGGTATTCTTTTTGAGAAAAATTTATTGTATTAGGTACATAACTAGTGCTGAAAAAACCTTAAAGATGCCATGATATTTCGATAATGCTTTTATTCATGCATCCTTCTTAGACTTTTTTGATTGAAGAACAAGGAACACCGATATTCGATTTAAGAAGTTTCTTATTATTCAATATAGATTAGATTTGTTGTTCTCTGTTCTCGTTCAATACTTACACTTCTAAAATGGTATATCGCCTCTTCTAGTATCGTCATTTTTTATAAAGGAAGACGAGAAAAGATTAATCGGTGTTCGTTAATCAGTGCCTGCCCCCAACTGAGGTTGGTGAGTTCAATTTTAGGTCAAAGGCAATCCAACTTATTCCATTTGGGTCATAGGTCACCTATATAACCTTTAAAATCGGGAACCCTTAAACATTTAGTTAGCTCAAACCAATAGTCATCTAAGTTTTACATTATTGTTTAATAGTCCAATTGAGCCAATATAATTAAAAAACGTAACTTATTTCATATCCTGATCATTTTTCATTTCCTCTACTGCAACTGTAATCTCTTTGAGTCTTTTGGCAATATGAGATGGCTTATCCTCCTGATATCTACCCTTAAGATATTGCGATAAAAACTCCTCCATGGCAGCAATAAAAGCCATAGAATT
>SLKL01000474.1 GCA_007134625.1 Saprospiraceae bacterium | reverse complement strand
TCGCCGGGCCACTTATCCGCTGAAAATTATCCATCTCAGGCATAAAGAAGTCACCCCATTGATTACTGTTTACCGCAAAACTCAATTCAAATATTTCGCCCTCGTAAATGGTGGATGGATTGGCCGTGGCAGTAAAATTCAGGCTTTGAGCAGTTATTGAAGACTGCACGGCCGGGTTAAAATAAAACAAAACAAGGGTCAATATGGATAGCGACCTTAGCATCATAGTCTTATGGTTCTTCTTGGATTGGCCGGAGTTTCCTTTTGTGCAGGAGCTTCCTCCCGTTGCAGTTGTCTCAACTGATGAGGATTTTCAATAATTCCATCCGGATTGGGAAGGACATGTATTTCCACAATTGGCGTCTCCATGATTTTTCCGTCAATTTCAATTGATGCAGGCTCAATAAAAAGTATTCCCTCCTGCAATGGTTCCAGATAATAGGTATAGCTAGCACTCTGGGTAACTTTTCCATTAATCATTGAAAAACTACTCGCCTGATTGGGACCACCGACTACCTCAAACCCATAAAAGTCAGGTGGGACGAAACCACCACGCGCATTTTCTACAGTAAATCTCAACTGAAAATAATTTCCAAGCAGTACAGTGTCAGAACTGACTTCGACTTTAAATACGACATCACCTGCCTTTACAAAAGACCAACTGCCAAATACCAAAAATAAAAGTGGAATAAAGCTTTTCATAGTTCTGAAATTTAGTTCTCCTGTTTTAATTTTTCAAATTTTTAAACGCAAAAGGAACTGATGTATGATGTAAAAAATAATTCTAAAATCACCAATCGCGAACCTGCTGCGATGGTTGTCGCCGCTCTTCATTCATCCTGCGCTGAGTTCTTTGATCTTCTTCCTCAGCCAGCTCGAGCAATTGATCCAGCATATTCTGATCCGGATCTAACTCCCCTAAATCTGATTCAGCCAACTCATCAGCCATTGACTCTGTTGTCTGATCCTCCTCCTCCAGCCCATCGGGAATACCATCACTGTGGTCGTCTTCCCCTTCATCCTCACCACTTTCCTGCTCTGCCATGGGTTCAGACCCATCATCGGGCATATCCGGTGGGGGCTGATCACCCTCTTCCCCTTCATCGCCCTGATCTTGCTGTGGCTGAGGGGGCATCATCTGCATTAATTCTTTAGCCAGTAGAAAATTATTTCTGGCGTCCTCATTAGCCGGATTGTGAATTAGGCTCTCGCGGTAGGCATTCAAAGCCTGCTCCAATTCATTTTTTTCGAAAAAAGTATTCCCCAGATTGTGAGCTGCATCACTTTTGTTTCCCCCTTCAGAAAAAGCATCTCTTGCCTGTGAGAAAAACTGTGCTGCCTCATCGTGTCTGCCCTGCTTAAATATAGCATTACCCAGATTAAAAAGGGTTTCCGGACGGTGATCCAGCTCAAGAGATTGTCTGTATAATTCCTCAGCGCGATCAAATTTCTCCAGTCTGTACAGTGCATCAGCCTCCCTTTTTAAATCCAGCGCATCTTGTGCTGCCATATTAGTCAGTACAAAGAGGATAAAAAATGATATGGAAAAAAATGATTTCATCTTTAAGTAGTGGATTGGGTTTGATTAACAGAGAAAAAACGATATAGCAACAAAAAAATTAGGCCCACTCCTGTTAACCAGGGGTAAAAATTTCTATAGACCCGGAAAGAGCCCTGACTGATTCCGCTTGTAGAAAATTCCTGAATTTGATCAGATAATTGGATCATCGCATTAGGTGAAGGGTTTGCCAGAAAACCTCCTCCTGATTCAAAAGCTATTTCTTTAAGTGTCTCGGATTCTAATCTCGTAATAATCAAATTACCATCGAGATCCCTTCTGCTCTCCCTTCTCCCGGAAATGTATTCGGGTATGGTTGTACCATCTTCAGTACCAATACCTACGGTAAATACCGGAAAATTATTTTCACTTAATAAGCTCAAAGCTGTGCTGTATTGATCATCGTGAGTCTCACCGTCACTGATAACCACCAAAACACCTGATCCAGCCTCTGAGAGTATGGATGCCGCTTCGGACAACATCTGTTCAAAAGACGTACCTTGTATGGGTAAAGTCCCTGCTTCCAATGAACGGATACCCATTTTTGCCGCTGCTCTGTCAGATGTAAAAGGCAAATGTTGCTCTGCTACTCCTGCGAAATTCAAAATGGAAAATCTGCTACCAGGTAAAGCATCTATGAGTTCAATAGCCCTTTGCTTAGCTACTTCCAGTCTATTGGGCATTCTGTCCTCTGCCAGCATACTGAAAGAGAGGTCCATTGCTATCAGGACATTTACAGTTTCCGTCATCATTTCCTGTCGTTCTGTTCCAACACGGGGATTGACTAATGCGAGGACAAAAAATATCATCGCGATACCAAGTGAAGACAGCGCAAGGTATTTTCTTTGGAAAGAAAAACCGGGTAGCAATTTGGCCAATTGTTGGGAGCCAAAATAAGTCAGTAAAGCTTTCCATTGCTGCCTAAAAATCAGCAGTCTCCAAATGACGAAGAAAACTACCGGAATCAATAACCACAACCAATCGAGACGCTCAAACTCCATAACTTCTTTTTCAATTTTCGGTTAATTTCCGACTTATTGAGTAAT
>SLKL01000155.1 GCA_007134625.1 Saprospiraceae bacterium | reverse complement strand
TTATTTCTAAGGTCTCTTTGGAAAACAAGTAATTCGTCCGGAGCTAAGCTCAAGCGATCGATTTTGGCAAAAAAGCTAGAAGCTTCCGGGTTTTGCAGGAAATGATTGAAGTCAGAATAAGTGAGTTCCAGTTCGCCGCGTAGTTTTGATTTTCCTGTGTTTAAATCTATACCGGAAAGCCCGATTTTCTCATCGTCCAGATTCAGGACTATTCCTGCATGTGTTAATTTCAGACCGGAGTGATCAGAAAAAATCAATTGTCCTATTTCAGTTTGTGCTGTTTTTTCGGAAAAAGCTATTCTCGGAATGTATAGGCTATCAAGCACTATATTCAGATTATCAGGGTCAAATTCCACGGGCTGTACACCCTTTTTTTCTCTGGAAGAAAAAGCAATAGAGTAGTCTGTAAAAAGAGTTTTACCCACGTTTATCTCCCAGTCCGGCCATACAAAATCAGTCATTTCCGATGGTGCCTCATCAATAGGAAGATCTGTCTCCGCTTGCTCTTTAAAATGGTAACTTAAGACCAGTCCTTCACTGATTAGTTGATCGAGAGAAAGACTGTTTTTTGGGTTTTCTTCAGTTTTAGGCATCAATGAAAAATCATATAGATTCAATGTAGCCAACTTAAGCTTAATGTCTTCCTCGTCTATATTATTTTCAAATGAAATATCGAGGGAATTCAAACTTAGTTTCTCGAGCTGGATTTTGGGTAATTCAAAATCTTCACTTTCCTCCTCAGGGGGGCTGTCAAGGAGCTGTTGCCGGTAGGCCTCTGAACTCTCATTTAAAACCGTTTTTAATTTGAGCCCGTCAAGGTGGAAATTGGTTATTTTTTCAGGTAAATCATCCGACATAAAAGGCGACAGCGAAAGTTCAAGGTAATCTAAATCAGATTGAATCGACAAGCCTGAATATTGATCATCAAACTTGAGATGAAAATTGCTTAAGACGATAGGCGATAAAGAAATTTTCCAGGGCTCACTTTCTTCCGGCTCCTTTTCTTCTTGTTCTTCATCGACAGTAATAAAGGTATCGATCAGAAAATCAAAATTAAAGACCCCCTCAGGCGTCCTGTCAATACCAACATGCCATTGATTCAGATTAACTTTTCTCAATCGGATTTCTCTGTTGAATAGTGGTCGTACTGCTACGCCAGCCTCAAGAGTTCCCGCATAGATAAGGGTATCAGTGTTTTGGTCTTCGAGATACAGACCCTCCATGATCAAATTCCCCCTAAAGCTGAGGTAAAATCTGTCAACACTGCAGTGAGTGCCTGTTTGCTTGGTAACATAAGATGTTACTTGATCCGTAATCCATTGCTGTCCCGCCGGGGTCCTGATCAATAAAATGAGGATGATGACGAGTATGAAAAAAACAGAAAAGGCTATAAGCATATACCTTAATAGCCTCTTCCACCATTTAACCGGTGGTTTGCTTTTTTTTTCAGGTTTTTCGTCAGTCATTTGTTTTTTTATACACCTAATTTAATGTAAAAGGTAGGTAAGATGTTTTTTGTAAATTTACAGAACAATCCGAATACTGGAGTTATTCAGTTTTTTTATTTTAAACGAAAATACACATGACTTATGTTTTGCTGACAATCGGATGGGTGGTTTATTACACTCTGCATACCGTTTTGGCTGATCTTCAGGTGAAAATCTATGTATATAGCAAGATGCCAAAGCTCAAGGATTGGTACAGACTGATTTACAATGTTTTGGCATTGTCCGGTTTAAGTCTGCTGATATATTTCTCTTTTCTTCAGGAAACACTTTTGTGGGAGTTTCAGACCTGGCACTGGATTCCTGCGCTGATTACTGGTATCCCCGGTTTAGTCATTATGGGCCAATCTGCGAGAACTTTTGATTTACCTGAGTTTTTTGGCGTAATAAAAAGTGATGCCATGGATAAAGGAGCTTCAGAAGAGGGGTTGATTCAGTCCGGTTTATATGCCTATGTCCGTCACCCTCTGTACATAGGAACCATTCTATTTGTATTGTCTATTGTTTTTCTTTTCCCATTGGTTTCCCTGGGGATATTTTTTATTTCTATGCTTCTGTATTTACCCATTGGAATCCATTTTGAAGAAAAAAAGCTAATCCGGGAATACGGTCAATCCTACATTGAATATCGCCAAAAAGTGAAAAGCTTGATTCCGGGTGTTTACTGATATGATAGTTTCTGGCTGTTGGTTGCTGGCTTCTGGCAGCTAGCTTCTGGCTACTAAATCAAAATTCAGATATAGACAAAGTTCATTAAACCCCAAAATTCTGGATGCGTACTACAAACAATTACCTTGTTACAAATAAGCCAAAAGCCAGAGACTAGTAGCCAAGAGCCAATTTGCTGCTGGTTTCTGGCTTCTAGCTGCTAGCTACTGGCTTCTAGCAAGTCCCCTTTTCAACTTTCACACTTCCTGCACTGAGCGCAAGTCGAAGTGTCAACTTTCACACTTCCTGCACTAGCGCAAGTCGAAGTGTCAACCTTACACCCTCAAAGCTATCAATTCAACGCAACCCATAATAAAGGATTACCCATCAAAAAAGGTAATTTCCCCAACCTTCCCAGGAGTTTTTCTTACCTTTGGACAGTTTTATTAAAAGCTT
>SLKL01000164.1 GCA_007134625.1 Saprospiraceae bacterium | reverse complement strand
TTGTTGTTTGAGGATCAAGTGAAAACCGACAGCAATTTCCGCCTTGAGTTTAAGGCATTGACTCCCCACGACAAACCCGTGCAAATTGTACGCCCGGAATTTTTGAGGAGGATGCAGGAGATGCAGGCTATGCAGGGGATGAATACCGGATTTGGCGAAATGTCCAATGTGGTAGTCAACACCAATCACCCTATTTTTTCCGGTAAACTACTGAAAATGCGCAGCCCTGAGAAAAAAGAGCAAATGGTAAAAACCTTATATGATCTGGCACGTCTGGATCAGGGAATGCTCAATGGCGAAGAGCTCAGCAATTTCATCAATAGAAATCTGGAATTACTACAGTAAAAAAGTTTTTTAAAAAAAGCATTGTCATTTAAAAAATGAATGTATATTTGCACTCGCATTTTTAAAGTGCGTTGTAGGGGCGATTAGCTCAGTTGGTTTAGAGCACCTGCCTTACAAGCAGGGGGTCGTTGGTTCGAATCCATCATCGCCCACTAAAAATCAAAGGTTTATGACTGTAAAAGTTGTAAACCTTTTTTTATTTATAGTTTACTCCGAAAGCCCATTTTGCTGATCGTTTATGTTGTCTAATTTGTCTGGTTATAGATGCTTGGATTGAATTAATCCGGTGCTGTTTTGTAGCTACATCTTGTGGATTACAGGGTACTTTCTGTCTTAGCATAAATGAAATTGATACGATATCAAAGCTCAAATATGCTACAATCTCGACTATTATCAAATACAGATGAGGCGCGTTTACATCTAGCTAATTAAATCTTTCAATGAGTAATTACTAAATCTTCTCGTTTTGCTTTTTTGGATTTTTTTAAGTTCGTTTTTTGCTTGAATTTTAATCCAAAGCATTGCGTCATTGTTAAAAATCTCTCCCAAGATTATTGCTAATTCGTAATTAATTGGTCGCTCTCCTTTAATTATCTTATTAAAATTAGAAGGATTCATTTCAATGTAGTGAGCAAATTTCTTTTGAGGAATGTCTAGTGTTTTCAAGTATTCTTTTAAAAAATACCCCGGAAGTTTAAGTTCGGTTTCTTCGGATTCCAAATAATCTTGCATTTGAAATTTGATAGACAACAATTCAATCTCCTTTTTTTGTGCTTCGGACCTATTTTTTGCTATATTCAACAGTATGGCCTGGAAATCTTTAAATTCACTTGTTCCAGTATCCATTGAATTTGTTAACATCCCGCTTTTTGGTTCTGCGCTGTTATTTCGTTTCATCGTTTTATTTTTTCAAGATATTCATTAATCAATTTCAGAGCGTTATCACTATCAATATACATTCTTTGTCCAAGTCCTATTGATGCACCATACTTTTCTGAGTACCATTTAATTAGGCTAGTTTTAGCCATAAATGTCAGGAATCCTTTGTAAGCACTTTTCAATTTAAAGCTTTCTTTACAAGCGAAAGCAATTAAACACCCTGCTACATAATCATATTTCTTATTTTTTCGACCAATGTTATGTGGCGCTATTTCCAAAGCATTCATAATGAGCATTTCATTTTCTATTTTTAGCTGTAACGCACCTTCAACGCTTGATTTTAGTCCAATCGTTCTTAAAATGAACATTCTGGAATTTTCTTCTTTGTTTAATTCTCTCCAGTTGAAATTCCATCCGTCTTTTTTTAATGGTATTTCATTTGGTTCAGGAACAATAATTTCTGCCTTCACCAATTGGTCGTTATGTACGTCTAATATATAAACCATCTAGCTGAACTTCCTTTCATAAAGATAATAAAAATTGTCAAAATTGTATAACCTTACAATGTAAAATAGTCTTCTGACGGCATATTTTTTTAAATAACGTTTTTCAGCTACCCGAAGCTGACGATTTAGAGTTATGCTTAGCTTGGTCGATTTAAACACATAATTTATCCATCCCTTAGCGGGACTGTCAACCAAGCACGACTTGTCCAGCCATAGCGGGAAACTTTGATGACGATGTATTGAGAGAAGTTGAAATAAAGCACAAAGCTTGATTTAACCTCTGAACCGCCACTTTTGGGTAGGTGTTGTTGCACAGTATTTTTATTCAAATAGTTGTCCAATAGTTTTCATTGGCAGAAACATTTTCCCACTGTCGGGTAGTTTTATAAATCCGTATTTATCATAAAATCTTTCTGCGTTTTTGTCTATTGGGTCAACAACTACTGCAAATGAACCAATGGTTTTGGATAGTTCGTAACTTCTTTTAAGCGCATCTACCAAAATCAGTTTTCCAATTCCTTGTCCTTGAAATTTATTGTCAATTGCTAAACGTCCGAGTAAGGTGGTAGGAATAACTTTATAAGACCTTGGTAATTTTTTGCGAATTTCGTTGGGAATAAGTTCTAAAGGAATACTATTGTTAGATAGCGTATAGTAGCCCTTTACTAAATCGGTTTCCACTTCTTTTATCACAAAACACGCAGAAAGCTTTCTTTTAATGTCTTGATTTGCTTGTTTATGTAAATAATTGTCCAACATTTCTTTCCCACAAGAAAAGTCAGATTTTTTGTGTTTTGCATTTAAAGGTTCTGAAATTTGACTCATTAAGTGAAAAGGGCTTTAAATTCATTGGCAGCTTTTGAAAGTTCATCATTCGGTGCTTT
>SLKL01000303.1 GCA_007134625.1 Saprospiraceae bacterium | reverse complement strand
TGGGTTTTCTGAATGAAGCTAAATGAATCGAAATCTTCACTTTTACCGTAAGAATTAAAAAATCATTGTTCGAAAATGTTTTTCGGAGGCATGATTTTTGCAGATATAATGAATTTAATAAACCAACTATTGCATGAGACAGTTAAAAATTACTAAGTCGATTACCAACAGGGAGAGTCAATCACTTGAAAAATACCTTCAGGAGATAGGAAAAGTGGACTTGCTTACCCCCGAAGAAGAAGTTGATCTGGCTAAGAGAATTAAAGAGGATGATCAGGAGGCGTTAGAAAAGCTGACCAAAGCCAACCTCAGGTTTGTGGTGTCGGTTGCTAAGCAATATCAAAATCAGGGACTTTCTCTTAGTGATTTAATAAATGAAGGGAATTTGGGATTAATTAAAGCAGCTCAGCGTTTTGATGAGACCCGTGGTTTTAAGTTTATTTCTTATGCCGTTTGGTGGATCAGACAGTCTATTCTCCAGGCACTAGCCGAGCAATCGAGAATTGTCAGACTTCCCTTAAACAAAGTGGGTTCCTTAAATAAAATCAACAGGGCTTTCTCAGAATTAGAACAAGAGTATGAAAGAGAGCCTTCTGCGGAGGAACTTTCCGATATGTTGGAGATATCGTCTGAGGAGGTTGAAAAAACCCTTGGTGTGGCTTCCCGTCACGTAAGTGTAGATGCACCATTCGTAGAGGGTGAAGACAATACCTTGTTGGATGTTCTGGAAAACAATACCACTCCTGATACTGACGAAGGTCTGGATTATACAGATTCTTTGAGAAGGGAGATTGAACGATCTTTAGGGACACTTACTGAAAGACAGAGTGATGTGATAAAACTATATTTCGGAATCGGCGTGGAACATCCCATGTCACTGGAAGACATCGGAGATCAATTTGGATTAACGAGAGAAAGAGTTCGTCAAATTAAAGACAAAGCCATCAATAAATTGAGATCGACTTCAAGGAGTAAGCTTTTGAAAAATTACCTGGCTCTGTAAATTGGCCCGGCTAATATAAATTTAAAGGGAGGCAGAATTAATTCTGCCTCCTTTTTTTGTTGGATCGATTTAAAAAGTCGATTTTTGCACCAAAATCTAAAATCAAAAAAATGAACAAGGAAATAATGACCGGCGTCAATAATACGCTGAGCAATTGGAGGCGCGCAGAAAAGAAAGCACTTAAATTGATTAAAATTGTCGGTGATCTGCGTTTTGATAAGGGAATTGAACTAATTCTGTTCAGAAGAGATATATACGATTGCAGGCCAAGCGAAGTACTGCACAACCATCAATACGGTAAAAACTATACCGAAGCGGAAGTAAATATAGAAGACACACTGGATGTTGCCGCAGAAATTTTGGGTTTTGAGGATTTAGCTCCTTCGAGAATAGATATAGGGAAAATAGCTGCTGATTTCAAAACAAGAGACAATACCGATAAGGACTTAAGAGAGTATTTGAATAATGTTTTTCAATCTGCATTAAATGCTGAATCGGAAGCTGTGCAGGCCCGCGATGTGGTATTGTATGGTTTTGGCAGGATAGGAAGATTATTGGCACGAAGGATTATTGAATTGACAGGCAGAGGAGATCAATTAAGACTAAAAGCTATCGTGTTGAGATCCAAGCTTTCTGATAAAAAGTTAGAATTGGAGAAAAGAGCCGCTTTGCTTCAGTCTGACTCTATTCACGGCGATTTTGGTGGGAGTGTAAAAGTAACAGATGATCTTTCCGGACTAATTATTAACGGTAACCACGTAAAGGTGATTTACGCAGGATCGCCCGATGAGATTGATTACAGGGACTATGGAATAATGAATGCCCTCGTTATTGACAACACCGGAGTTTGGAGAGATGAGAAGGGACTTTCAAATCATCTTAGACCCGGAGTAGAACAAGTTTTACTAACCGCTCCTGGAAAAGATATTCCCAATATAGTGTATGGAGTTAATCAGAATGACCTGGAATCTGAAAGTAAAATATTTTCCGCAGCATCCTGTACTACCAATGCAATCGCTCCAGTTTTACAGGTTTTGAATGAAAAATTCCATATAATTAGCGGACATATTGAAACTATTCACGCCTATACAAGTGATCAGAATCTGTTGGATAATTTTCACAAAAAGCCTAGAAGAGGAAGGGCTGCAGCTTTAAATATGGTGTTGACCTCCACAGGCGCTGCAGCTGCGGTGGCGAAGGTGCTTCCCGAGATGGCAGGAAAATTAACCGGAAATGCTGTTAGAGTGCCTACACCGGATGTATCTCTTGCTGTGATAAACCTTGTTATTGAAAAAGAAACTTCCCCGACTGAGGTAAATGCAGCCCTGAGAGAAGCATCCCTTTTTGGTGAAATGGTGGAGCAAATTCATTATTCCAATGATTCGGAATATGTTTCTACTCATGTTGTAGGGTCAACGGCTGCCTCTGTTTTTGATGCACCAAGCACTATTGTATCAACTAATGGAAAACAGATTACTGTTTATGTGTGGTACGACAATGAGTATGGATATTGTTGCCAGGTAGTTCGTCTTGCGAAGCACGCTGCAAGAGTAAGGCGATTTGCCTTTTATTAAATTTAAAACTGACAAACCTTTTGTTGTGATTTGTCGTTTA
>SLKL01000472.1 GCA_007134625.1 Saprospiraceae bacterium | reverse complement strand
CCAATGACAACTCTTGGAATTTTATACCTTATGATGAGGTCAGTACATGGAGGTGTTTTACCAAAATGTGAACAGGGCTCAAGGCTTACATATAGCGTAGATTCGGCAATTAAAGACTTGTTTTTTTTCGAGACAGAGGAAAGCGCATCAGGTTCAGCATGAGGTTTGCCGTATCCCTTGTGCAAGCCCTCGCCGATTATTCGGTTATTGTGTACAAGGAGTGCTCCTACAAGAGGATTTAGCCCTGTTTTACCTCTGCCTTTTTGTGCAAGTTCAATACACCTCTGCATGTACCATTCATGCTGCATGCTGTTTTGTCATTTTAGTCATTCATCTGAGCACCGGGTGTTCTTTCCAGGAACTGATCGTACAACTGTGTATGCCGACTTTCCATAGGTATTTTCCATCCACGAATAAACACCTGTTCAATCTGGGTACGAGGCTCAAAGGGGTCGCCGTTTGAGATAAAAAGATTGGCTTTTTTGCCGACCTCAATAGAACCCAACTCATCATCTATTCCCAGTATTTCAGCAGGAACGATAGTCACCGCTCTTAATGCTTGCTCGCGACCCATGCCATAGGCTGCTGCATATCCTGCATTGAAGGGCAGATTTCTGACGTTTTCCGTTTCGTTGGTACGGATAGCGACTTTTATACCGGCATTGTGCATGGCTCCTGCATTGGCGTAGGGTCTGTCGTATTTATCATAAGCTCTCGATGGCGTTTGCAATACCGGCCCGGTAACTACAGGAAAACCCGATTCCAGGATTTCATCTGTAAGTCTCCATCCCTCGGCAACTCCTGTTAAAACGACCTTCACTTCTCTTTCTTTTGCCCATTCAATGGCATTGACAATATCCTGAGCTCTGTTTACTTCTATAAAAAGCGGCATTTCCTTGCTCAATACCGGCAAAAAGGCTTCGTACTGAGCAATAGTCCTGACTTCACTTTCCTCAGTTTTTCTTATTTCCTGATAGCGCACTGCTTCCTTCCAGAAGTTATTCAATCTTTCCATAGCCTGCTCGTAGTCCTCCTGAATTTTTTCAGCAGACCTTCTGTCCCAGCGTCCTCTTTTCCCGGAAGACGGAAATTCCAGAATCATGGCTTTGGCACCGGCATACATCTGATCGGGATTGTATCCAAAAAGATCGATAACAGCAGCAGTGCCGGGCAGTAATCCTCCTGATGGAGCAGATAGCACTGTGGTTACGCCTTCCACCCTTGTAACAGCAATAGGAACACCATTCGGGTTTATTGCAGTCAATGCCTGCATATGCGGAGTGATGTTGCCATGTTCATTAAAGTCGCGGGTCAGGCTGACAGAACTGATTTCACTCAGTCCTAATTTAGTACCGGCGTCAATAAATCCAGGGTAAACTTCCTTGCCGGATGCGTCAATTAATTCACAATTACCGGGCAAACTCAGATTCTCCCCAATTGCAGTAATTCTGCCTTCGTTGATCAAGACATCTCCTTCCATACTTCCGTTGGTGATGGTATGCACAGTTCCTCCCTGTAATAGAAAACAACCGTAAACCGGGCGTTCAATTATCTGAGCGGAGAGGGTTAAAAAACAGAGGATTAAACTGCTCGTGATGAAGTAAATTTTATTTCTCATTTTTTCTTTTTTTAATGCAGACAATCGTGATCTCCACGACCGGATTTAAGTTCCATAAAGTGATTGAGGTCCTCTTCAATGTCAATGACCATTCTCATATCCTCAGGGTCTTCGTAGCGGTCAAAATATTTTACACCGTCTATAAAAGTATATTCCGGAATGGCATAAATTGATAGTGGATGTGCATTGAAAATGGCTACATCGCCATCTTTTCCTACTTCAAGGGATCCTACTCTTTCGTCTATGCCCAATTGGATGGCAGGATTTAATGTAATTAATCGCAAGGTCTCATTGTCGTCAAGCTGCCCATATCGCTGAGCTTTAGCTGCTTCGAGATACAGATGGCGAATCAATTCTCTGGAATCTGAATTTACAGAGGTGATTACTCCGTTTTGCGATAGTATAGTGGTATTGTAGGCTGTGGAATAGTACACCTCAAATTTAAATGACCACCAATCCGAGAAAACAGATGCCATGGCTCCAAACTCTGCTAATTCGGGAGCGACCTTAAAGCCCTCGTTTACGTGCTGAAAAATCAATTGGTCAATATCGTAATCTCTTGCTACATTCATCAGCATATAGATTTCATCAGAGCGGTAAGAATGGCAGTGAATCAGTATTTCACCATCAAGTACCTCTAAAATAGCTTCATGTCTTTCGCTGAATTGTGGAGGTAGTGGAGTTTCTCCTGCTTCTACTGCTGCGGTAAACCTCTCCCATTCTTTTCGGTATTCCAGTGCTTCGTCAAAAGCATTTCTTATGACTTTTTCCACTCCCATACGGGTATTGGGAATGGTGGTAAAACCTTCCCCATGGACGCGGATGGGATTTTCACCCAAAGCAAACTTAATGGTTCTGGCTGCTCCATCCATAAGCAATGCCTCCGGGTGATGATGACCGTAGCGGTGCTTGATGGTTTGGTTCTGTCCGCCGATGACATTGGCACTTCCGTGCATGGCATGTGAGACCGTTACTCCACCGGCAAGGGCATGATAAAAAGCAATGTCGT
>SLKL01000452.1 GCA_007134625.1 Saprospiraceae bacterium | reverse complement strand
TCTTTTTCCTTTTTGTGGGAATTTTGATAATGGGTAGTTGTGCTTTTGGACAGCAGATAAATCTACTCGATGAGAATAAAGAATTAAAGAAATTCATTCCTGAGATCTTTGAGGAACGAAGGGCGGCATTAATGGAAAAAGTTGAAGGGGATATTGTGGTAATATCCAACGACGATGCCCATAATTTTCATTATCTGACGGGTTTTGATCAATCACCGGCGGTGGCAATTATAGCTCCCGGTCAGGACCATCCTTACGTTTTGTTTTTGAGGTTTACCAGCCCGACTGCGGTGCTTTGGGACGGTCCAAGGCATACGACACATGATGCCATTCATGATTTTGGAGCTGATACGGCTCACTTCATGCAGCTATTTCATCGGAAGCTCGCTGAATTGGTTGGGCAGGGAAAAAGTTTTTCAGTATCTCCAACAGATGCGAGGGTTAATCAAGAGATTGAAAATATTCGAGTTAGAGGCAATGAAGTGGAGATGTTTACTGACCTTAGGGAAACAGTAGAAAATATGCGCGTTATCAAAGACCCCTGGGAGGTATCCTGGCTTTCCGAAGCTGTAAATGTAACATGTGATGCGCACCTCCGCGCCATGCGCGCCATTAAGCCCGGAAAGTACGAGTATGAGATCAGAGCCGAGATTGAGTATGTTTTTATGAAAAACAATTGCACCACCGGATTTTCCAGCATTATTGGTTCGGGTCCAAATGCCACTTTTTTACATTATCCTTTTTACGACAGGCAGTTGCAGGAGGGTGATCTGATTTTGATAGACGTAGGTGCTAAATGCAATCACTATACAGCGGATGTCACCAGGACTTATCCGGTGAGCGGAACTTTTACCCCCGCTCAAAGGCAACTTTATGAGCTCGTCCTGAAAGCACAGGAAGCTGCAATAGAGATGATGAAGCCGGGAGTGGGCACACTCGAGCCCCACCACAAAGCGACCGAAATTATCATGGATGGGCTTTTTGAACTGGGACTTATTACAGATCGCAATTCCTGGTGGCAACAGCGTTTTTATTTACACTATGCAGGTCTTCATTATATCGGATTGCATGTACATGACCCCGGGTTTTTTGCAGATATAGTCAGAAGTGATCGCGATGGTTACCTTCTCGATACCGAAAATAAAGGCAGACCAATGGAGCCCGGTATGGTATTGACTATTGAACCCGGACTTTACTTTCTTGAAGATGGGCTCGACCATGTGCATTCCCATTTTTCACGACATGCGACTACAGAAGAATTAAACGATTTTATTCGAAGCGTAGCCCCCGTTTATGAGAGGTATAAAGGAATAGGCATCCGTATAGAAGACGACATTTTGATCACCGAAGATGGCAATATTAATTTATCTTCCTGTGTACCGAGGACTGTGGAGGATATTGAGGCGGTGATGAGGGGGGAGAGATAGTTTATAAAGTTGGAAAGTTAAAAGTTTATAAAGTTGGAAGAGGGGAGTTGATTGAAAGTGTAAAGGTTTAGAGGTGGAGAAGTTGAGAGGTTTTATGAATATCATTTAATAAAAAAACATCCCGCAAACAGATGTATCTGTAATGCGGGATATTTTTATCAATCGTCAGTTCAATGCTTAGTTTTTTTTAGTTTCCTCCAAGGGGTTGGATGCTTTGCCATTGTGTTCCCAAACTTGCCGGGTTGAATGAGGCGTCATTGGTTCCATGATATTGTCCCTGTCCGTTGGTATACCAGTAGTTGTAATGTCCCTCCTGTTTGATTTGATGTCCGGTGTGCGGATCGTTAAAAGAGGTGTGCCCTGTGTTCGCATCGATAAACGATGCAGTGCTGTTGTAGGTACTTCCCGCACCCAGATTGTTGTGGTACCAGGCATCGTTTTGGGCCTGAAAAGCAGCTTGTCTTTCATGATGTCTTCTTTGCCCTTCCTGGAAAGTTCTCTGATTGTTGGCGGCAATTTGTCTGTTTTCCTGTTCCATTACCTGCTCTCTGATGCGCATCCACTGTGGATTTGGTTCCAAAGAAAGATCGGAGAGTAAGTTTTCAGTTTGTCCGGCTATTTGAGCAGGTGCCATCCAGACTGAAGTGTTTGTTGCAACTCCTGCTATCAGTCCCATTTGAGGTTCAGAGAAATCCGAGTAATAGAATTCCATTTTTCCTCTGTAGGCTTTTCCGTTTTTATTTGCAGTAAAAGTCACTTCTAATGCGTCAAATGTTGTCCCTGATGCAGTGGCCATTTGCTGCATTTGTCGGAAATCCGGTGCTTTCATCAGTCTTTTGGAGGGCTGTACGTTCTCTGTTTGAAGGGAGATTCCATACTGTTGACTGAAAGCATTCAAAACCTGATACAAAAAGCTGTTAAAATCCATTCCTGACGTTTGTCCGGTATAGGGATCCTGAAATGCACTAATACTGATGGTGGGAGGGAATGAGTACGCTACTTCACCTGATGGACCCAATAACTCCACTTGAAAAGCAGCAAATTCTGCTGTGTGCTGCTGACCTGTAACCTGTGAATTTAATTGCCAGTTAGAGGGGATTTTTATAGTGCCCATAGGTATTCCATATCCATGGTCTTGTATGCTTACCGTTTTCCAAGAGGAGCTCTGCTGTGCCTCTATTTTGTTAGTTGTCAATGAGCTTG
>SLKL01000270.1 GCA_007134625.1 Saprospiraceae bacterium | reverse complement strand
GTACTTAACATAGAAGGCTTCTTTTTTTTTTTTTTTTCCTTTGCAAAGTGGGCATTTAGTCCGTCCACGGTATCTGGAAAGCAGCACCCTGTTTTGAATCTTGTACATTTTGGATTCCACTGCTGCGAAAAAGTCGTTGATTCCTCTGAATAAGGGTGTGCCCTCCCAGAGTAAGTCTTTTTCCCTGTCAGTCAAATCGCGATAAGGTACCGTAACCCTGAGTTTGTACTCATGAGCATGATCGATAACTTTTTGCAGATATCGGTCAGCTTTTTGTCCGGACCAGCAGGCAACAGCCCCCTCATAAACTGAAAGTCCCGGATTCGGGATGACCCGGTTTTCATCTATTCCCAACACCTTGCCATAACCCTCGCATTTTGGGCAGGCACCGTAGCCATTATTAAAATTAAAAAGGTTGGGAGTGGGGTCCATGAAGATGATGCCATCCTCTTCGAAGCGGTTGTTAAATTCCTTTATTTCTTTGTCTTCTTCGATAAAACAAGTACCTCGTCCTTCAAGCAGGGCGGTCTGTACAGAGTCACTCATTCTGTTTTTCAGATCCTCATCACCTTTTCGGGTAACGAAACGATCAATTATAATCCGGATGTTCGATTTTTTATAATCAACAACTGCTTTGGAAAGGTCCTCAGCATTATCCTCCAATAAATCCTGAAGGTAGTACTGTTTTTCATCCCACAATATCCGGGTATATCCCTTTTGAATGAGAATGGAAAGTTCATCAAAAAGTATTCGGTCACTTTCATAATTGATGGGGCAGCTCAGGACAATTTTGCTGCCCTCTGCCAGTTCCTGCAAATAATCCACCACATCAAAAACCTGATACCGCTTTACTTCTTTCCCTGAGACAGGAGATATGGTTTTGCCTACCCTTGCATATAAAAGCCGAAGAAAATCATAAATCTCGGTAGTTGAGCCTACCGTTGAGCGGGCATTGCGGTTGGCGGTTTTTTGTTCCACGGCGATGGCAGGACTAATCCCCTTTATGAACTCCACCTCAGGTTTTTTTATCCGCTCCAGAAATTGCCTCGCATAAGAAGAGAGACTTTCAACATACCTCCGTTGACCCTCTGCATACAGGGTATCCATAACGAGCGAGGACTTCCCTGAACCGGATAAGCCGCAAACCACCACCAGTTTATTTTTGGGGATTTTGAGCTCTATATCCTTGAGGTTGTTGCTTTTTGCACCCTTTATGTGGATGTACTCATGAGTTTCTGCCGCAGCAGTTTTTTTCTCAACCACTATTTTTTCTTCTTGCACCATTAAAAAAAATCAAACAGTAAAGTTACTAAAGTTGTAGTGTTCTAAACAAAATATACTGAAAAAGGATTTTCGAGCAGCATTTCTCATCCGAGCACTCTACTTCTGAAATCTCCAATCGTTAATCGTTAATCGGTGTTCAGTTGAAGGTCTTATTTATTACGAAAGATTTTTCTCTAAGAGCTTTTCCCTTTTCTAACAATAGCTTCCACCTTGTCCCACATTTCCGGGCTCAGTGCTTTAAAAAAGCTGAATTGACCGGCTCCTTGCAGCCATTCACCGCCATCAATTACGATTTGCTCACCTGTGATGTAGCCGGAGTAATCAGAAATCAAAAATGAAGCGAGGTTGGCGAGTTCTTCATGTTCACCGAAGCGCTCCAAAGGAATTTTGTTTTTGGGGTCAAAAAGGTGCTGTAATTCATCCGGAAACAGTCGGCTCCACGCGCCTTTAGTGGGGAAGGGACCGGGCGCTATGGCATTTAGGCGAATACCGTACTTTGCCCACTCAACAGCAAGAGATTGCGTCATAGCTAAAACACCTGCCTTACCACAAGCCGAAGGAACTACATAAGCAGAGCCTGTAAAGGTGTAAGTGGTGGTAATGCTGAGTACCGTTCCTTCAATTTTATTCTCAATCCAGTATTTTCCAGTGGCAAGGGTGAAATTATAACTACCCCTCAATACAATATCCACCACAATATCAAACGCACGATTTGATAAACGCTCTGTCGGACTGATGAAGTTGCCCGCTGCATTATTGACCAGAACATTCACCTTGCCGAAATGCTCGACGGCAGTATTCAGGCACCTCTCTACCTCTTCATATTTTCTGACATCACATTGTATGGGCAGCGCTTTCCCGGGGTATTCCGCATTGAACTCATCTGCTGTATTTTGGAGTACTTCCATTTTTCTGCTGCAAATAGCGACAGCAGCCCCAAGGCTTAAAAACATCTTTGCCATGGATTTACCCAAGCCTGTCCCGCCGCCTGTGATCAAAACGACTTTATCATTCAATGTTCCATCCTTCAGCATGCTTTTCATAAGTTCCTTTTTTAATATTGTCCTGTTGAAATCATTACAAGGGTGCAGGCATTTAAAACTTCGATGCCCTTTTCCCTTAGTTTTTGCGCTAATTCAAAATTCTCCGTTCCGGGATTAAAGATAACTCTTTTCGGTTGAACTGCCAATAAGTTGTTTTGCCATTCTTCCGTTTGCCAACGGGGACTTATGTAAATACTGACGGTATGGATATCTTCGTTTTCCGGCCAGGTGGTCTTTATGGGGACATCCGCTGTAGTACCACTCGTTCTGCCCATTGCATATACCTCCATTTCATGGCTTCTCAGACGATGTAT
>SLKL01000070.1 GCA_007134625.1 Saprospiraceae bacterium | reverse complement strand
TTTTTTTTGATAAAAGTTGATAAAAATCTACTACACTATATGAGTAAAATTTATCTGAAAACTGAAACCGAATTCCAAATATCTGACTTTAGTAAAACCGGTTTTTTAGACAAGATAAAGTTATCTGATACCGACCTGAACTCAGAGCGAGAATTTGAAATACTATTTCAGCCTTCTGAGAGAACCGAAGAACCTGATTTTCACCTTATTCCTTTGAATAAAGCAAATATTTTAGATGCAGATTTCCGAATTCTATCTGTTTCTAAACGGATGAAGGCATTTGATCGCTTACTCATACCGCAAAATTTTTCGAAAAAAAATATTCCTGTAGCACTAAAAGAGCTTTCCGTTATCGCAATAGAGGATCGAACGCTTCATCAGCTTCAGCAAGTTTTTCCGGATAAACAGGATGTAAAACAACATTCATTAAAGTCTTTATCAAACGAAATTGACCAACATTTAAACAGCGTAATTATTTTGCCATGGTATGCAGATGAAGCACCCTGGCTGGAAAAAGGATACCATCAATTGGACCTGCACCCCGCTGAATTTACTCCCGAAGCGGGTTCGGGATGTTGGGCAATTTTAGGTAAAGATGGTTCCAATCAAAGCAAAAAAGAAATCATCAGGAGCTTACATCACCCCGCTTCACTTGTATATACCAATACAGAGAGAAAATTAATCCGCGATTTTGATATTCCTGATTTGAAAGTTATTGGAGCACATCTGGAATCTCCTCTTGAGGACAAATATCACCTGTATATCTGTCTGAAAAATAAGACTAGCGGTGAAGTATTCTGGTTTGATTATCCAAGTTCAACTTTCGGAGAGATGTCGGGCGAAGCCATAGAGGCCTTGAAAATTCATTTACAACAGCAAACACTTATATAATATATGTATCTCATTTTCCAAGTTTCTGCAGCAGGAGCACCAAAAAACTGGAACCGACCGCATAATGATCCCTTTAACTGGCCACGCCTTGTCCATTTGGCATGGTTGCATTACGACAAAAAGGGGGATTTGATTAAGTCAGCAAGTAGAATTATTAAACCCGGAGGATATCAAGCGTCAGAAGAGGTGCTTAATTCATGTGGACTGACTATTGAAGAAGTTGAAAATGAAGGAGTAGAGATCAAAGAAGTATTGAATGAGTTTATTGAGGACTTAAGGAATTGCGAATATCTCTTTTCTCATAACCTTAGCCTTTCAGAAAATGTAGTCAGGGCAGAGTGTCATCGAATAAGATTGGCAGATGGTCCATTTGATTATCTGGACAAATACTGCATTATGAGAGAGGCAACACATTTCTGTAAATTACCCGGACGAGCTGGGAAATACAAATGGCCCTCCCTGCAGGAACTACATATACTCCTTTTCAAATCAAAATATGCAAAGGGAAACAATGCGTGGTCTAATGTCATCGCCTCTTCAAGTTGTTTATTTGAATTGCTAAAAATTGATGCGATAGAATTATAATCGTGGTGGGTGTCATAATTCTTTCCTCAACCTCGCTACCGGTATATTGAGCTGTTCACGGTATTTAGCAACCGTTCTGCGGGCAATATCGTAACCCTTTTCAGACAGGAGGTTCCTTAACTTTTCGTCGGAAAGTGGTTTTTTCTTATCCTCCGCGTCCACTATATCAGTAAGAATCTTTTTGACCTCAAGAGTAGAGACATCTTCACCGGCATTATTCTGTACTGATTCAGAGAAAAAATCTTTAATCCTTTTTGTGCCAAATTCAGTTTGTACGTATTTAGAGTTGGCCACTCTGGAGACAGTGGATATATCAAAACCGGTTAATTCAGAAATATCCTTAAGTATCATTGGTTTCAGCTTGCTACTATCTCCAGTCACAAAATAATCATACTGATACTGCATAATTGCATACATGGTGTGATACATGGTATTTTGCCTCTGCTTAATGGCATCTATAAACCACTTGGCAGAATCAATTTTTTGCTTAATAAAAAGAATTGCATCCTTGTCGCGCTTCTCTACCTTGGCATTCACCTTCTTTTTCTGAAAATCCTGTAACATCCCCTTATACTGATCATTAATTCGAAGATCAGGTGCATTTTTTGAGTTGAGTCTAAGAGACAACTCGCCATCCTTATTTTCAATAATAAAATCAGGTATCACGTAATGCAGGGGTCCGGGATCACTCCCTCTGTAACTACTCGCCGGTTTTGGATTGAGCTTGAGAATCTCGCCAATAGCAGTTCTGAGTTCTTCTTCACTGATTTCCAATACCCTAAGCAACTTACTGTAGTGCTTGCGGGAAAACTCATCAAAATAATCCTTTAAAATTTTAAGCGCAAGCAGTTGGGCATCTTGTTGACTACAAGTAGAATTGTTTAATTTTCTTTTTAACTGAATTAATAGGCACTCCTGCAAATCTCGCGCACCAACACCAGGAGGATCAAACTCCTGAATTTTTTCAATCATGTTAAGGATCTCACCTTCCTGAGCATCTATATTATTTGAAAAGATCAAATCATCGGCTATAGAAAGCGGATCTCTTCTTAAATAACCATCATTGTCTATGCTGCCAACAATTTGTCTGGCAATGATTTCCTCCCTACTATTGGTAAAACTCATTAATCCCAGCTGCCGGAGCAGATGTTCGTGAAAACTGTTGG
>SLKL01000398.1 GCA_007134625.1 Saprospiraceae bacterium | reverse complement strand
TGGAGGTAAATGGTAAGGAAGGAAGTGCGGTGATGAATGTGGTGGTGAACTAGCCGGTTCGACTCCGCTCACCGGCCTGTGTGTGCGGCTTACCTGCCTGTGTGTGCGGCTTACCTGCCTGTGTGTGCGGCTCACCGACCTGTGTGTGACTCATTGGCTTGTGTGTTGCTCCCGGTCTGCGGAACACCCTTTCGCGGTTGGTGATTGGAACACCCTTCTCCGGTTAGTGAGAGGAGTATCCTTTTCCGGTCGGTGATTGGAACACCATTCTCCGGTCAGTGAGAGGAGTATCCTTTTTCGGTCGATGATCGGAACACCCTTTTCCGGTCGGTGAGCGAAGTATCCTTTTCCGGTCGGTGAGCGAAGTCGAACCGGGCGGAAATAGCTCCCTCATTTCACTCCTTCCATATTTAAACTAAGTTGGTTATATTTTATGCTAAAAAAGTAATCAAAAGATGTTCGACTTAATTTAATTCTTCGAGAATATAATGATTACTTGAGGCTTGAGATAATTAAAATGTAAAGGTTTAACTTACCATGTACACATTACTTATCTTTGCTTTTTTTAAATTTAGACTATGGCAAAGAAACTTGGTCTTGCGCTTTCGGGAGGAGGTAGTCGGGCCGCTGCTCAGTTAGGTGCCTTGAAGGCATTGAATGATAATGATATTGAAATCAGCGCCTATTCAGGTACTAGTGCTGGGAGTATGGTTGCTGTATTGGCAGCGGATGGAGTTGATCCTGAGGTTGCACTAAAGGAAATAGATTCCTTTTCTATTTTTACCATGGTGAATTTGAGTTATTCACTATCGGGGCTGTCCAATTTGAAGAAAATTAAAAAGTCACTAAGTAGATTATTAAGTACCGAGAACCTGGAAGATTTACCTGTGCCAACATTAATTGCTGCAACTAACCTGAATGCCGGTAAAATAAGGATATTCGACAAAGGACCAATTATTGAAAGAGTACTCGCATCATCCAGCATTCCTGTACTTTTTGCACCGCAAAATATAGATGGTAGCAATTATGTGGATGGAGGTATGTTGATGAATTTGCCTGCTGAACCACTGAAGGACTACTGTGATAAAATTCTGGCATTTAGTATCACCCCAGTAGTTGAGCGAACAAAGGGAGATTACAATAGAATTCTCGATATAGGATTAAGGACCTTTGAGTTATCAGTGCAAGGTAATGTCAGAACCTCAAAAGAGGCCTGTGATCTGGTGATTGAGCCCGAGGAATTGAATAGTTTCGGTATTTTCTCTTTTGATAAAATGGATAAAATGTTTGACATCGGCTATGAGGCTATTGAGAAAAATATTGATGACATTAAAGCTTTGACTAAAGAGGATTAATGGACACTTTTGATTTACATTTGCGAAAAGGACGGGAGAAAGCCGTCGCCACCCGTCACCCCTGGATTTTTTCCGGTGCACTGCAAAAGTCCGATATCAGGCTTACAGATGGAAGCCTTGTCCGTATATTTGATTATTCCGGGAATTTTCTGGCAGTGGGGCACTATCAATCCTCTTCTATAGCGGTTAGGATTCTATCTTTCGAGGATGTAGCGATTGATACTGATTTTTTTAAGAAAAAACTTACACAAGCCCTCGAAGCCAGAATAGCAGGAGGACTAATCGTCAGTCCTGAGAACAATTGTTACCGCTGGGTAAATGGTGAGGGTGACGGTCTGTCCGGCCTAATTGTTGATCGATATGGGGAACTCGTAGTAGTTCAGTTTCACAGCCTTGGGATGTTTGCGCAAAGAATGGATATATTGGCAGCGATTAATGCTGTGTGCGAAACCCCTCCTTCTGTTTATTTTAATTTTCCCGATGCATCAAGGAGGGAGGAACTCTCGGAGGAGATTGGTTTTCAACAGGGGGCTGCTGAAGCTTGTCATATAAAAGAAAACGGGATGCAGTTTCTCATTGATCCCGATAAGGGACAGAAAACCGGGTTTTTCCTGGATCAAAGAGATAATCGTGAGTATCTCTCGAAAATAGCTAATGGAAAAAAAGTGCTCAACGCTTTTAGTTATAGTGGTGGTTTTTCAGTGGCTGCTTTAAAGGGCGGTGCGGAGAAAGTACATAGTGTTGATATATCTCCCTATGCCTGTGAACTTTGTGAACAACATATTAAAACAAACGGTTTTGATACAGTTGTAAATCAGGTGTTTATCGCTGATGTCATGGATTTTTTGAAAAAAAGTGAAGAGCAATACGATATTGTGATTCTCGATCCACCCGCTTTTGCCAAAAGCAGAAAGAAAAGCCACAATGCCGTGCAAGCCTATAAGCGATTGAATATACTTGGTCTCAACAAAGTAGTCAGTGGAGGTCTGCTTTTAACCTTCTCTTGTTCACAGGTTGTGAGCAGGCAGCTTTTTGAAGATACTATTCGTGCTGCCGGTATAGAATCCGGCAGATCAATAAAAATTCTTAAATCACTTAGTGCCGGAATCGATCATCCTGTGAATTTATTCCATACAGAGGGGCATTATCTGAAAGGACTGGTTTTACAGGTGATATAAATGAGCCCACTCCGAAAACCCCTTTCTATTACAAATTGCTGCAAAATCCAATATCTTCGTCATCAGGAAAAATCTTTCCTCAACGTAGCTATGGCTACGCCTGCGGAATATTTTACCTTCTTCCTCGAT
>SLKL01000173.1 GCA_007134625.1 Saprospiraceae bacterium | reverse complement strand
TTGATCGGTATTGTCCTGCGTTTGAGCTAAAGTGCAATAGCGGATTAAATTAAAGTAAACAAACTTGATAATTCCTCAATAAAGGTTATTTTTGCTTTTTGCTGTGATTCAGTGTAATCATGGCAGCACAAGTTTTTATAAAATAGAGTTTTAAACACTTAATTGGATATGGAATTTAATGTCTCTTCAGGTAATTTGTTGTCTGCTTTGCAAAGAGCAAGCGGTGCGGTTGGTTTTAATTCAAAACTGTTGCCCATAATTGATAATTTTCTCCTTGAAATCAGAGAAAATATCATAATTGTTTCAGCAACTAATCTGGATATTTCGATTACTACTCAGACTGAGTTGATTAACAGTACAGAAAAAGGTGGAATAGTTGCACCTTCTACTATTTTGTTGGAGACGCTAAAAAACATGCCCGACCACCCGATAAATATTAAGGTAGATTATGAAAAATCGCTCCTTCACATTACCTCAGAATACGGTCAATATACCCTGAATGGTTTCTCAGCTTTTGATTTTCCTGAACTGCCCGCTGTTCCAACCGAGGAGGGGTTTAAATTTTCTGCTGAAAACTTTGAAAAAGGCTTTAGCCAAACAGCTGTTGCTGCGATAAATGATGAGATGAAGAAAGGGATGCAGGGCATTCACTTCAAAGTAGAGGATGGGAAAGTGACTTTCGCAGCCACCGATGCACACAGACTGATAAAAAATGTATTTTATTCTGAAACAGGTGACTACAGTACAACTGCATTGTTGCCGAGAAAAGGTTTATTGAGTGCATTGAAGCCGCTATTGGTGGCTGGTGAGGACATGGAAATATTCTTAAATCCCGAAAATATCTTTTTTGAAACATCTAAGGGTTTGTTAACCTGTAGATTGGCTGAAGGTACTTTTCCCAACTATGAAGCGGTGATACCCGCAGGCAACCCCAATAAACTTTATCTGGATAGATTGGACTTTCTCAGCACGCTTAAGCGTATTTCACTTTTTTCTAATCAATCTACTTATCATGTGGTCATGGAACTTAGCCCGCAGACATTAACTATTTCTGCCAGCGATTTGGACTTCAATAGATCCGGTGATGAGCAGTTTCCATGTACCTATGAGGGTGAGCCCATGACAGTAGGTTATAATGGAAGGTTTCTGGTAGAAATGTTGAGTGTATTGGATGCTGAGCAGATACGAATGGAAATTCAGGATGGAGTTCGAGCTTCCTTGATTTTCCCGGAAGAACAAGAAGCCGGACAGGATATTACCATGTTGGTTATGCCGGTAAGTCCAAAGAGATCCTAGCTCTGACACTTTTTTTTCTGATAGATTAAACTCATTAATGATGATAAAGTCGTTTTTCTCGATTGTAGGTCTTGGCCTACTCACTTTTTTCTTTTCCTGTTCGCCGGCGCAGGCGCCGCTTGTCATTGCTGAGCCGTCTGAAAGTGAATTCAGGCAGTTGGATACACTACATGTGACAGCGAGTAGGATTACCGATACGGAAAGCCTTCAGAATAGGATTAGAGCCCTGGAAAACCGGATTTTTGAAGGGACATATGAGAAAACTGCAAGGCTGATTCACACCAAACTGGATCTCGCTTTCAGATGGGAGGAAAGAGTAATTGAGGGCAAAGCACATTTGAGTTTTACGCCTTTTTTCTCCGATATAGATCAGCTTAGACTGGACGCTAAAAATTTTAAATTTCACGCACTGAGCTTGGGTGAAAATGGACCTGAACTGGAGTACCGGTACGATGGTGTGGAGGTGTTTATAGATTTAGATCAGACTTACTCGAAAGGCGATACATTCTGGATTTACATTGATTATGAGGCATTCCCTTTTGAGCAGCGTCCCGATGGCTTTCAGCCGGACCCCATACAAAGAGGGATTCATTTTATCAATCATAAAAATGATGCACTTCATAAACCCATGCAAATCTGGACTCAGGGTCAGACAGAGTACAATTCGAATTGGTTTCCCACTATCGATAAACCCAATGTGAGAACCACACAGGAGACCTATCTGACTATTGAGGATAGGTTCACTACCTTGACGAATGGGCTGTTGAAAGAATCTGTACAATTGGATGACGGGATGAGAAGGGACTATTGGGTCATGGATCAGGAGCATCCGCCCTATTTGTTTATGCTGGCGATAGGTGAGTATGTGATAGTCGAGGATGAATGGAGAGGTGTGCCGCTTGAGTATTATGTAGAAGCTGAATACGAGGAGTATGCTGCTGATATTTTTGGCAATACCAAAGAAATGCTGGATTACTTTTCTGATATTACCGGCATAGAGTATCCCTGGCAAAAATATTCTCAGGTAGTGGTTCGCGATTTTGTAGCGGGTGCCATGGAGAATACTACCGCTGTGATTTTTGGCGAGCAGGTTCAGCGACCTTTGATTGATCTTAGAGACAGTAATAATGACGGTATAGTGGCTCACGAGTTAATCCATCATTGGTTTGGGAATCTGGTAACCTGTAAAAATTGGGCAAACCTTACGCTGAATGAAGGCTTTGCGAGTTTTACCGAAATGCTGTGGGAAGAATATCACAGAGGTCCTGATGCAGCCGGTGAATTGCGACTGGATAAACTGAATGCCTATTTTACTGAAACTGCCAATTTTGTCAGACCACTGATCAATTTTGGTTACAGTGACAATGA
>SLKL01000433.1 GCA_007134625.1 Saprospiraceae bacterium | reverse complement strand
GCTTACTACATCACTCAACTTATGCCGGCTGAGGGATCAGATTCGCTTTTGTTTGTGGCTTTGTCGGGTGGAATAGCCATATGCGCCCTTATACTTCCGGGCATAAGTGGCAGCTTTATCCTTTTACTACTGGGAATGTACACCCTCATATTGAGCGCAGCGCGTTCCTTTATTGAAATGCGGGATATGGATTCAATGTTAATTTTAATTGCTTTTTCAATTGGAGCGCTGATTGGTCTTTTGTCTTTTGCCAGATTGGTCAATTATTTGATTAAAAACTACCGAAGCACAGTTTTTGCTTTGCTTTGTGGCTTTATGGTCGGTTCACTTAGTAAAATATGGCCTTGGCGTGATGGAGCTTTGTATATGGATCCGTCGGGCACATTACACAAGGCTACCATACCACTTTCATCTGATTGGCGGTTATTGTTAGAGGTTAATAAATGGCCATCGGAATATTCTATGGGCGATCCGTTTACCACAACTACTGTTGTGGCTATGATAGTTGGGTTTGTGGTAGTCTTGGCTTTTGATTATTTGCCGGGGATGGTTAGGAAGGGGGAGTAGGGTTCTGTTAATATTTCAAATTTAGTTAGTTAGCTGTAAATTTCATCTTTAGTGGTTATTGATTTTGGAAGCTACAAATTGAACGCCGAACACCGATCAACGAACGTTGATTTAAGAAGTAAAATCAACTTAAAGAAAGGGGGCTTAAAATTATAGGTTGGTTTTGAAATTTTTATCCACAGGTTAAAACATAACTAAGCAAGCTCAATCTCTACTTTTTACTATTATTTGTCACCATCGCTTCAAACAAAAAAGCCTGTTTTAGAAATGCAGCCATCATTGACGAGCCCATCGCTATCCACCCTCTCCATCCGTCCATCCATGCACGTTTGATGAAAAAGAGTTTGAAAAATCTCGCCAATGGAGAGAATACCATCTTAAAAGGATTAAATCGCTTTCCCTTTTTTAGGTCAGCTTGCGCTCCAATACGGGCATAATTTATGGTCACCGCCATATGGTGTTTTAGATCTTTGTATGAATAGTGTAGAAAGTCCGCCCCTTTAATTTTAGTAGTATTTCCGTTGTCACTCAAGCTGTCATGCGGGTCCGTACCAATCCACTTACTTGTACCACTTTTTATCAGTCTTATTCGCCATTCGGGATACCAGGCATACCACATCCATTTGCCCAGGTAGTAGGACCGCCTGTTGAGGTAATACCCATCGGCTTTGGAAGTCTGCTCTCTATTTATTATATTTTTTATTTTTTGAGCCAATTCAGTAGTTAGACATTCATCGGCATCAAGGGAAAGAATCCAGTCACCGGAACATTTTTCAAGAGCTATATTTTTTTGCGCAACATGCCCCGGCCATTGATTGTAAAAGGTCTTAGCTCTAAATTTTTTGGCAATTTCCAATGTTTTGTCTTTTGACCCTGAATCCACCACTATGATTTCGTCAGCAATTTCTTCTACACTTTTGAGGCATCGCTGCAGATTTTTTTCTTCATTGAGGGTGATTACTGCTACAGATAGTTTGGTCATTTTTTAGATTTATTTTTTCGTTTTTGATTGATAAAGGTAAAAGATTGTTGGATTTGGTTGGAGTTCTAGTTCACTTTTTTTATGCGAAGCCAAGCTCTTCAGGATTTATTAGAGCTAATTTTTGCTTAAGCCGTGTGGTATTTCATATATGAATTTATTCTGGTTGAATTGGATGCTGGTTTGGGATGGTGCGGCTCTCGAGCCAAGCCCATTCCCCAATGATAGCCCTTCCATCTTCCGGCTTTAGCCAAAATATTGTGATTTATGATTTTTACCTCCGATAAATCCTAACTATATCCTTCTTTAACGAAAAGGAAAAAGCAGGTTTTAAATGACTGAGATCTGGTGCGGCGATACCGCTATGTAGCTTGATGGAAGATTCAATTTCTATGATTTCATCCCAGAGGTTTTCCTGTAAAAAACTATTGATCAGTTGGCTGCCGCCTTCAATGAGTAAGTGGTTAATTTTTAGCTCACAGTAAATCTTTTGAAGTGTTTTCTCCAATGATTCCTCGGTGTGTAAAATGGTGAAGTTCTCATTAATAGGGTAGGGGCTGATATTTTTCGGGGCTACCACTATTGTTGGAGCACTGTGATCAAATGTTTTTTCATTTATCTTGGGTAAGCTGGAAGAGCAGAAAATCAGTCTCATCGGGTTTTTACCGGGATATTTTCTGGAAGTGAGTTGCGGTACGTCGATATCTGCTGTGTTTCTACCCACTGCGATGCCACTTACCTCAGTCCTGAGTTGATGGGTTAAAAAATCTGTAATCGGATCTGAAATTCTGACTTCTTTATCTTTTTTTCCAATAAAACCATCGCTTGATTTAGCAAACTTGATGGTAATGTATGGTCTTTTCTGCAACTGATTTGTCCTGAAAACTTTGATTAATTCATCTGTTTTCTCTGAAAGTACACCTGAAATGACCTCAACTCCTGCCTCCCTTAGTTTTGCAATACCATTTCCATTAACTACGGGATTGGGGTCAACGGAGCCAATGACAACTCTTGGAATTTTATACCTTATGATGAGGTCAGTACATGGAGGTGTTTTACCAAAATGTGAACAGGGCTCAAGGCTTACATATAGCGTAGATTCGGCAATTAAAGACTTGT
>SLKL01000138.1 GCA_007134625.1 Saprospiraceae bacterium | reverse complement strand
TTTTCTGATTGCCAAGAATATTCTAACCACTTTGTTTTGTAAGTAGTTTATTGACTTTTAGTGCTATATTTTTTAGGTAAAAAGCCACAGAGTGGCGACATCTTTGTAGTAGTTTAATCGGTCAATTAAGTAAGCTACAGAGTATCTGTTCCCAAAATCTTGGTGAAGCGACATCTTTAAACCGGCAGTTTTTATTTTATTCAGAAAATAATTTATCAGAAAAAATTAGCTAATTTTAGGGTTTTAACGTAAAACCTACAAAATGGCAAATTCTTACACTCAAATCTATATTCAATACGTATTCGCGGTAAAAGGGAGAGAAAATCTAATTCAAGAAAAGAATAGGGACCAAATTGAAAAGTATATGTGTGGCATTGTAACTAAGAGTGGATCCAAGCCGCTTTCTATTTATTGTAATCCTGATCATACGCATTTATTGGTTGGTCTGGATACAAATACATCCCCAGCCGAATTAGTTGGGAAAGTAAAAGCTTCTTCGTCTAAATGGATTAATCAGCAATCATTTTTTAGATGGAAATTTTCCTGGCAATTGGGTTATGGGGCGTTTTCATATAGTAAATCTCAAATTGATACGGTTGCAAAATATATACTGAATCAAGAGGAGCATCATAAAAAACGATCGTTTAAGGAAGAGTATCTGGATCTGCTCAAGGAATTTGATATCGATTATAATGAGGCATATTTATTTGATTGGATTGATTATTAAATTGGTTTATTTACAATTTGATTGATTGTTATCTCAATATTCAGATTGTAGTTATATCTTGATTATCAGTTGCTAGAGATATCGGTCTTACAGACCTTTTTAATTTTGATTAGCTTTTTGCTACAAAGGTGTCGGCCCTACGGACCTTCATTGATCAATATTTAAATCACTTTGGTTTGCAGTAAGTAGTTGGTTAACTTTTAGTGCTATAATTATTAGGTAAAAAGCCACAGAGTGGCAACATCTTTGTAGTAATTTGGGCGGTCAATTAAGTAAGCTACAGAGTATTTATACCCAATTAATTGGTGTACCTGTTCCCAAAATCTTGGTGAAGCGACATCTAAAAAAAGCCGCCGTATTCCTACGACAGCTTTTTTATAATTTGCAAAGCTATAAGCCGGATCCTGTAATTTACCAAAAGTAAACTTCCCATCATTTATCTGATCTGCCTACCCCTTTCGCCGGTATGAACCGTTGGCCGGGCAAGCCTACTCCAAATGGAAGCGAAATATACATGGCATTTCAACCCGCAAGGTTTGTCCGCTACCGAAATTACTTTCGATAACCGTGCGCTCTTACCGCACGTTTTCACCTTTACCATCCCCGTCGGAATGGAAGTATAGTTTCTGTGACACTTTCTGTCATGCACTATGGCATGCCCGTTTATTAAGCGGTACGGTGCCCTTCGTTGTCCGGACTTTCCTCATTTAATCTGAAAATTAAATGCGATGGGACGCTTTGCAGTTAGAATAACCCAAATGTAATGTAAAAGATTTCTTTTCTATAGCTTTTTTTGAATGAGCTAAAGATATTTTCAGATCAGTTTTTATGACTTTATAAAATTTGTTAACTTTGAGTTGTTTTTGAAGTATTTTTCGTTTGAAAAATAGTCTAAGCTAGTAAAAGGACCATAAATTACCTCAATGAAAGTAATACCTAATATTGATGCCAAAAGAGTTCCGGCCCATGTAGCCATAATTATGGATGGGAATGGACGATGGGCTTCATTGATGGGTAAACCCCGTATTTTTGGACATAAAAATGGTGTACAGTCTGTAAGAGAATCTCTTGAAGCCGCTGTTCAAGCAGGGGTAAAGTGTTTGACTCTTTACGCTTTTTCAACCGAAAACTGGAGTAGACCGGCGGGGGAAGTCAATGCATTGATGACATTATTGGTTAGCACTATCAGAAGTGAAGTCGATAAGCTCGATGAAAAGGGTGTTCAGTTGAAAGCTATAGGTGACATCAGTAAATTACCTTCTAAAACTCATAAGGCGTTGGTTGAGGCTATCGACCGAACAAAAGATAATACAAAAATTCAACTTGTACTTGCCCTAAATTACAGTGGCAGGTGGGATATTTCCCAAGCGAGTAGAAAGTTATCTCAATATATTTCAGAAAATCATCTTAATCCAGATCAGATTGAAGAGTCTATGTTTAGTCAATTTTTAAGCACTGCAGCTTTTCCTGAATTGGAATTATTGATTCGTACTTCGGGAGAACAGCGATTGAGTAATTTTTTACTCTGGGAATCTGCTTATGCTGAGTTGTTTTTTACCGATAAATTCTGGCCTGAATTCCGAAAAGAGGACTTTTTTGAGGCTATTATGGATTTTCAGAAAAGAGAGCGTCGCTTTGGTAAAACAGGTGAACAATTGAAAGCTGTTGTCAGATAATCAGAGGATAGTTTTGACCATATACCTCGGCCATTGGATTTTCGATCTGATAAATCATTGATTTTTCCTTTTCTTAATGGCTTTTTTGCCTACAATTTATTATTTCTCTATCAGTTATTGTTCAGTGCCATTCAATTTATCTATTTTTGTGGTCTGAAAAAAAACGAGGAATGATTCTTAGATTTGTCAAATACATTGCACTTGCATTATCGCTTTTGCTCTTGTCTCTCACTGCTGTTGCTCAAGAACCTGTTTTGGACTCGATTCCAGTATATGATTTTGGAACAGTGGAAGAGCTGGAAATAGGTGGTATTACCATTACCGGTGCTGAATTCAGTGATCAGCAGGCTATTATTTCTGTGTCAGGATTACAAGTGGGTAACAGAATACGGATACCGGGTAGAGATATCAGTAATGCAATGAAAAAGCTTTGGGATCTCAGCCTGTTTGAGGATGTTCGTATTTTACAAACCCAAAGGATAGGGGAGGTTGTATTTTTGGAAATTCAACTGGTTGAAAGACCTCGTTTCCTGAGGCATTCACTTGAAGGTGTCAAAAGGTCCTACCATGATGACCTGAATCAGAAACTATCAAGACATCTAAGGAGAGGAAGCATTATTACGGAGAATGCGCTAAGAAATATTGAAAGGGATATGCTTGGTGTGCTTAGAGACAAAGGCTATCTGGATGCAACGATGCGAATAGAACAACAACCGGATGTCAGGCTTCCTAATTCTATTGAATTGAATATTTTTTTCGATACAGGGAGTAAAGTAAGAATTAGGAATATCCGTTTTGAAGGTAATGAAGCCGTCTCTGATAGAAGGCTTAGAAGGCAAATGGATGATACGAAAGAGAGAAGAAGGCTTTTCGCAACCTCTAGATTCGATCGTGAGTATTACGAACAGGATAAAAGAAATGTGATCAATTACTATCAGACTCTTGGATACAGTGATGCCCGCATAGTAAGGGATTCCATCTGGAGGGACGAAGGTGGAAGACTCAATATACTGATGCACATTGATGAGGGAAATATGTATTTTGTCCGAAATATCACCTGGTCAGGAAATACGCTCTATGATGACAGGACTTTAAGTTCTGTGTTGGGCATCAGCAAAGGGGATCCTTACAATAAGGATCTTATGGAGCAAAGACTTAACTTTAGTATGGATGGGAGGGATATTAATTCTCTGTATATGGATGACGGTTACCTCTTCTTTAATGTAACACCTATTGAGACAGCAATTGTCGGAGATAGTATAGACTTTGAAATGAGGATTTTTGAAGGTCCTCAAGCTAATATTGATAGGGTGGTCATTCGCGGAAATGACAGGACTCACGAACACGTAGTAAGAAGAGAACTGAGAACAAGACCGGGCAGGAAGTTTAGTCGTGCTGATATTATCAGGTCTCAGCGTGAAATAATGAATCTGGGCTATTTTGATGGAGAAAATCTTGGGATCAATACTCCTGTTAACCCCCAAAGATATACCGTGGATATTGAATATGACCTTACTGAACGCCCATCAGATCAGGTAGAGCTATCTGCAGGGTGGGGAGGATTCAGTGGATTAATTGGAACCCTCGGTGTTCAGTTCAATAATTTCTCAGTTAGAAATATAGGCAATCGCTCTGCCTGGAGACCGCTGCCGCAGGGTGATGGTCAACGATTATCCTTAAGGGCACAGACCAATGGCCGCTTTTTCCAGTCCTACAATGCGAGTTTCACTGAGCCGTGGTTAGGGGGTAATAAGCCCACATCTTTTTCAATAGGTGGTTACTATACCAAATTCTCAAGTTTCTTTAGTAGTCAAGCTACGGGTAGCAGAGGTTCTTTGGCCATTGCAAGAGGATTTGTAGGCTTGGGGACAAGACTCTCCTGGCCGGATGATAATTTTATATTCAATGCTACCCTCAATATTGAGAATATTCGGTTGAATGACTACGGGTCTTTCTTTACCTTCGAGGGTTTACCCGTTGATTTTGGAAGTTACAACAATTTCTCTATAAAAACCACTTTTGCAAGAACCTCATTGGCAGATCCCATTTTTCCAAGAAGTGGATCGCGAATATCTTTGAGCATTCAGTTTACTCCACCATATTCTCTTTTCAAATCTGATAACTTTTGGGTGTTAGACGATGCTGAAAGAGAGATACTCATTTCTGAAGAAAATGCAAGAAGAGTTGCGCAGGGTGGAGACATTATGACACCTGCACAAGAGGAAACATTGATAAGAAGAGAAGAACTTTCCGACAGGTTTAGATTTTTAGAGTACCACAAATGGAGGTTTGATGTAGAGTGGTTTACACCAATTGTTGGTGATTTGATTTTCAGAGCTTCAGCTAAAATGGGTTATTTAGGATTGTACAACCGATCATTAGGTTTATCTCCATTTGAGCGTTTTGAGCTTGGTGGCGATGGTCTAAATAATCAACAGACGGGAATCACAGGTAAGGATATTATCCGACTTAGAGGGTATGAAGTGAATGATATAAGACGCGGATTGGTTGACGATGCCTCTATCTTTAACAAGTTTGAGTTGGAATTGAGATATCCTATTTCTACTAATCCCAATAGCACCATTTATGTACTTGGCTTCCTCGAGGGAGGTAATGCCTGGAATCGCTTTAGTGACTACAACCCATTTGATTTAAGAAGATCAGCCGGTTTGGGTTTACGTGTATTCCTACCTATGTTTGGACTACTTGGATTTGACTATGGATTCGGATTTGACAAACCGGATTTAATTGAAAGCAATGCAAGATGGACCGATTTTGGTAATTTCAGCCTGATACTTGGATTTGAGCCGGATTAATAGATGGTTTCTGGCTTCTAGTCTCTTGCCTTTGGTCTTTTGCCTCTGGATTTAGGTCTCTTGCTTCTGGCTTTTTGCTTCTGGACGGCTTTGCCAATATCCAGTAACCAAAAACCATTTGCCAACAGCCAGCACCCAGTTGTTAGCAACGAGTAGCTAGCGACAAGTAGCCAGTGACCAGCAGCCAGTAGCCAGCAGCCAGTAGCCAGCGACCAGAAACCAGTGGCTAATAACCAATTAAGAGTTTCCCATTAGCCTCTTCTTCAGGCCAGACAATCACTCGTTTTCCATTTTGCCATTGGATAAAAAGTCCTTTGTTGGCGGTTTGGTAGCCCCTTTCATCTACTGCATAATTGCTGAAAATGGTGGTGGTCTCCATTTCTAAAAGTTCTTGCCTTATTTTATCCTGATCGAGAGACTCTGCTTTTTTTATCGCTTCTGCAAGCAGCATACAACTTCCATAGGCTCCGGCAGCATGAAAGCTGGGATTAACTCCAAACCGATTTTTGAAGTCCTCTGTGAATTCTTCAATTCCGGGATTATTTAGTCCGGGCTCCCAGGCTGATAAGCCGAGTGTGAGTTCTGCCAAAGGACCTAACTCTTTTTGAAATTGATCTACAGCGCCGGAAGTGCCGAACATCTTTAGTTGAAGGTTTTCCTCATTCATTTGCTCAACGAATAAGATGAAATCGCTGAGAGATGATGCAGCCATCCCCAGCACCTCTACCTCTTGATTTTTTAGTGTTTGAATTATGTCGCTAAAATTACTTTTACCGCTGCTGTAGGATTGATGAAATGTCAGCTCTAATCCCCTTTTTCTTACCAGTTTTGCGGCACCATTTCCGGCAGCTTCCGGGAAAAGTTGCTCCTCTTGCAATATGGCAATCCTGCTGAATCCTTGTTGATCAGCTAGATCAATTAAGCCGGCGAGGAATAATTCAGCAGGAGGAAGTACCATAAAGAGATACTGCCGTCCCTGTTCCCAAATTGAGGAAGTTGCAGCGAGGGGTGAGATCATGGTCATTTGGTGACTTTCGGTTATACCAGCAACTGCCTCCGTAAGTGTGGACCCATATGGTCCCATGATGGCGTTGATTGTCTTATCCTCTACTAATTTTTGATAGATTTCTTTGGCGCGATCTGAATCCGATTCGTCATCATGGATAATGAATTTGATCGGTTTTCCAAGCAATCCACCTCTGACATTCAAATGTTCTCCACATAGCAAATAGCCGTTATTGGCAGCTATGCCTTGGGTGGCATAAGCTCCGGATAGGGACATGCTTGCTCCGATATGGATACTGTCCTGATTAGTTAAAATATCAGCTTTTAGAAAAAAAGGAAAAAGTAATAGGAGAGGGAAGAAAAATATGCTTTTTATCATCTTTATTTATCTTTAGTAGTTGGGTAAAGATAGATAAAATTCAGCATAATCTTTCTGAATTAGCACTTTCGAATTGAACTCGTCAATCAAAAGTAGTATCCCTGTAATACTCCAATAGAGTGACCCACTCATCACTATTTTCCGTTGTTTCGGCACCAATTAAATAAGTTTCCATAAAGGGTCTGCGGTAGAGGTAATCATTTTCGATGAGGTATTTTTGAACAGCAGCATGACCGTAAACAGTATTTCTTACATGCCCGTAGTGTCTGGTGTAAATTACCGGTCCCCTTGCTACATATTTCATCTGATATTCCGGGGGTAATTCAACGTCTGCACCCACTCTGACTCCTACTGCCATATCGGTGAGTTCTACGTCATCATCAAAATCATAATACATGGTACTGACTGGATGTTCTCTCAATATCTCAGCCTGCAGGTAAAAGTCCAGATTGTTTAGTTCGGTTACCGTAAATTCGTTCATTTCCTGATAGGGTATCCGCGATCTTTTTATGACAAAAATCCGTTCTATCTCATCTCTTTGCCGAATGTAATATCCATTAATGAGTGCGAGAACGTTCTTCTCATTTTCTTCTTTAAATGTACTCAGCCATTTATTTAGATCTCGCTCCCAATTGTTTTTTACATTAAAAATGCGTCCAAAAACCCGCACTGATGGGGGAGTTGTTAGTTCATATTGGTAGCTCAATACGGTTCCCTCTCTTGAGTCTTCAAGATTAAAATTTAGGGTAATAGAAAGAGAAATGATTCCATAAAGATCTAATTTCCATTGGTTATCAAATGCTATGTGGTCCTCAATAAACCTAATCATTCCGTCTCTTTTCCCCCGGCTTGCCTCCTGCTCAAAAGTCTGTACATTTCGACCGGTACTTTCAGAAAACATTTCTACCATTTCAATATCGCGATTGAGATTGTCCGACAAAATGTAGGCTTGTTCTTTTATGATTTTTTCTCCCTCCCCATGCTGAATGGGTTTTATAAAATAGCCGCTCACTATGAGTAAGATTAAGATAGTGAAAAAGCCGACCAGTACCGTTTTTAATTTATTCATTCTGTTTTCTGTTCCTTCAGTTTGTTGAAAAAATATCACTTAGGGGAAAGTCTATAAGTCAAACCCTCTAACATAATCAATTATTCTGTCCTTCAGGATTTCTCCTGCATTATAAATCATATCCTCCTCTGATGGGAAGGCTACACTTCCTCCTATTGGGAATCGATTGGGTAGTGCTCTTCTGTCCCCGCGGTAAGAATTCACTGTTCTTTCAAATGTATATTCAGAAAAAACAGGTTCATGGTGTACAATGCGCCGGTTGTGAAGGTCTCTAATTATGATATTGGCATTGATTTTTGATTTTCGCTCTAATATCCGTTCTGTAATTTCTGCTGTAACGGTTTCGATCACCACTGTGGTGTCGGATTCACTCTTTTTGTCCTCAACTTCTATCTCTTTTTCCAGCATATATATCCGTTCAACGATTCTTTCCGGGCTTAAGTGAATATCAGTAATCTCAATCTCCATATGATAGTCCTCATCGTCTCTTCGATGTGTGGAAAACTCCTGCCATGGATTTCTGAATTCAGAAAAATTGATGGTAGTCAACGCACGTTCCAGACGTAAAGGTAGAATCTTGTTGCTTTCGTTATTGACAAACATATATATTCGGGAGGTTCCATAGTAGTAGCTGTCATTGAGCCCTATGCGAACTTCATTGGTTCCCGGCCTCAGCCTTTCGGCTTTTCGGTAAAGCTCATGTGCACTTCTCGAAGCTTGCTTGTCGCCTCTTTTTCCTCTTTCAAGTAGTTCATCTGCTTCATGCACATGTAGCTCAAAGAGATTATCCGCAGCGCTTTTTGCGTAATCCGTAGGATCATAAAACTCAAAATGTGCCTGATATCCTTTGCGGTCTGTAAGCGGAAGCATGGGACTTATTGCTTTTTGGCGTCTTTCAATATTGTGCGCTAATCTAAGCATTTCGCTTAAGGCGTGCTCATCTGTCCGTTCAGAAAGGGTTTGCATACGATCGATATCTCTCGCATTGGCCCGGGCAAATGCCTCCTCGGCAGCTTGAACATGTCGTGGCTTTTTATTTTTCTTTCCCTTCATTCTGTCAACCGCTCTGTAAAAGGCAGTGTCAAAATCACCTCTTTCGATCATTTTGAGATAGTTAGTACAACTGCTGAAACTAAATATCATCAGACCGGATAACAAAAGCGCAAATTGAAATGAACGTACCATTACTTCATATTTTAATAGTTGCAAAAATAGTTTTTTTATAGGATTTAAAATGAATACGGATGAGGATTGCTTTTTTTCTCAGGATGGACGGGTTTTTGGTTATTGGTTTGTTAATGATGAAAGGGGGAAATTTGGAATTACGAATTACGAATTACGAAGTGGGGAGTGGGAAGGGGGAAGATGGGAGATGGACCCTTCGACTTTCGCTCAGGGTAAAAGTAGGAAGATGGAAGAAGGCCTGTCTCGTCTCAAGTGTTTGGGGGTGTCCCCGCTTAAACAAGTATATCAATGCAAAAGGAAAACAGTTTACAAATTCACCATCCTCTTTTTAAGAGTCCACAGACTAAAAACTTCCCTTTAAAAATCCCCCAGACTGAACTTTTTATCGAGAACGATTCTTCCGCGTTGATCTTTGGTTAATGTACAGCACTCTACGCTTGGGTCGTGCTCAAAGTAAAGGATGGCATCCTGCTCCAATGCTCTGTTGAGGAGGAAGGCTTTTTCTTTGAGCGTTTCAAGGGGGCGCACATCATAACTCATTACATACGGCATCCTCAAATGTCCCGAAGAGGGTAGGAGGTCAGCGCAATAGTAGAGCTTTCTGCCATTGAAATCCAGCTCGGGAATCATCATTTTGTGGGTATGTCCTTTGGCTGTGTGAATTCTGATGCCGGGCAACCATTCTTCACCGTTTTCAGCATCGATAAACTTGAGGACGGAGTGGTCCTTAAGTGGTACAAAATTTTCTTTGAGGAAAGATGCGCGCTCTCTGTCATTGGGAGTGTAAGCCCAACCGTAATGTTCTTCATGACTCCAATAAGTGGCATTGGGGAATGTAGGCACCAAATCTCCATCCGCATTTCTTTCCACAGCACCACCCACATGATCAAAATGGAGATGGGTCAGAAAGACATCGGTAATGTCCTCAGGATTGACTTTGTGTTCCTTTAAAGAATTTTTTAAGGTATAGGGCCCGTGAGGATGAAAATGGGAACGGAATTTCTCATCCTGTTTGTCACCCATCCCTGTATCGATCAGAATTTTCCTGTCGCCGGTTTCTATTAGTAAACACCTCAAAGACCAGGTGCAGAGATTGTTTTCATCAGCCGGATTAAGGCGGTTCCAAAGGGTTTTGGGGACAACGCCAAACATTGCTCCTCCATCCAGTTTAAAATATCCGCTGTGTATTGTTGTTAATTTCATCTTGATTTATTTTTGGTCGGTAAATGTAACAAGATAAAATCGCAGGACAAAATATGAGTTCTCTTATTTCTTTAGAAAACCGATGGATCGGTCTTTTTTGTCGAGCTGTTGCTCCAGTTCTATCATTTCAAGGGCGGTCAGTGCTGCTTCAATTCCTTTGTTGCCGTGTTTGCCTCCTGCCCGGTCGAGTGCCTGCTCCATATTTCGCGGGGTAAGGACTCCAAAAATGCAGGGCTTACCTGATGCGAGTCCAAGGCTCATCAGCCCGTTAGCTACAGATTGATTGATGTATTCATTGTGAGTGGTTTCCCCTTGTATTACGCACCCAAGACATACTACTGCATCCAGTTTTTCACGACTTAAAAGGGATTTAGCTCCCATCGGTAGTTCAAATGAACCGGGGACTGTGACTTTGAAAATATTATCCTCGGTGATGCCGTATTCGACAAGCGTTTTCTCACATCCTTCCGTCAGGGCAGCGGTAATGTCTTCATTCCATTTTGCAGTGACTATTCCGATTTTGATGTCCTCTATTTCCTTGAGTTGAAC
>SLKL01000037.1 GCA_007134625.1 Saprospiraceae bacterium | reverse complement strand
GGAAATTGCCTTTTTTAGTGGGGATGATGCACTGACAGCATTTTTCAATGTAGCAGGATGTCAGGGTCTGGTATCAGTGGCCTCCAATGTCTGGCCAAAAGCCACCAATTTATATGTGGAGCATTGTTTGTCCGGCAAAACAGATAATTTGTTTCCGGTTTGGAAAAATGCGGTGGATGCATTATTTGCAGTCTCCAGCCCGGTGCCTGCCAAGCTGTTACTCAGAGAAAAAGGGGTAATAAAAAGTGCCACTTTAAGACCGCCCCTAAACGAAGATGAATTAAAAGACCTCTCGCTGCTTCTCAAGGCAGATGAGGATATTAAAAATTGGTATTTAAAAAACAAATGACAAAGATGAATTGGGAAAAAGTACTCGACCTTCTTGAAACCGGTGAATTGCGGGCTGCTGAACCTGTGGATGGTGACTGGAGGGTAAACACTGAAGTAAAAACAGCCATACTCGAAGCTTTTAAAGCGGGAAAAAACATTGAATACAGCGGTATTTATGAAGGTTTTGTAGATAAACACAATCTCCCTGCACGACAGTTTACTGCTCAACAGGGCGTTAGGATGGTGCCGGGTGGCAGCTCTGTAAGAAGGGGTGCATATGTAGCAAAAGGAGTAATAATTATGCCTCCTGCCTACATTAATACCGGTGCCTATGTTGATGAGGGATCCATGATAGACAGCCATGCATTGGTGGGTTCCTGTGCTCAGGTAGGGAAAAATGTTCACGTATCAGCTGCTGTTCAGTTGGGAGGTGTATTGGAACCCATAGGACAGAAACCTGTAATTGTGGAAGACAACTGTTTTCTGGGAGCAGGCTCCATTTTGGTGGAGGGAATCAGGGTGTGTGAAGGTGCTGTAATCGCTCCGGGAACGATTTTGTCAAAAGCAGTACCTGTTTACGATTGTGTTAATAAAAAAATGCTGCCAAAAGGATCACCTATCCCACCAAATGCTGTAGTAATACCAGGTACAAGACCGATAAACAACAGTTGGGCAGAGGAAATGGGATTAAAAGCTTCCTGTCCACTGATTATTAAGTATAGGGACAAAAACAGCGATGCTTCATTGGAACTCGAAGATGCCTTGAGGTGATTTTCCATAAAAAAGTACATATACTACGACTAAATAGATTACTATAAAAGATTTTTTTTGAGTATTTTTAATTACCGATGGCCCATAGATTTAAAATAATTTTTTCAAATAGACTTAACTAAATACATTGAAGAGCAAAGGATTAATTTTTATTTTGCAGGGGTTCTTAGCGAATCTTTGCGGCTTTTGCGCCTTAGCGTGAACTTTTTTTAGTCAAGAAAAATATTGGTAATTGAATATATAAATTGAAGTAAAAAATAAAAACAAATGAAAGTAGCATTAGTCGGATCAACGGGTCTTGTGGGTAGCACTTTTTTAAAAGTGATGGAAGAGCGCTCCTTTCCTGTAGTTGAATTGATGCCCGTAGCTACAGCGCGTTCAGCAGGAAAACGACTTGAGTACAAGGGAGCAAAATTTGAGGTAATGGAAATTGCTCAGGCACTCGATAAAAAACCCGATGTAGCCTTCTTTACCGCGGGATCATCCGTGTCCAAAAAGTGGGCTCCTGCTTTTGCGGAAAAGGGTATTCTGGTAATTGACAATTCATCAGCCTGGAGAATGACTCCCGAAATCCCATTAGTGGTTCCTGAAATAAACGGCAATGCCATTCAACTTCAACATAAGATAATTGCCAATCCGAACTGCTCAACTATACAGCTTTTAATAGGATGCTGGCAATTGCACAAGGCATATCAAATTGAGCGGATGGTCATTTCTACCTATCAATCCGTTTCCGGATCGGGACAAAAAGCCATCGATCAAATGTGGAATGAAAGAAATAATAAAGAGGGCGATAAAACCTATCCGCACCCCATTGATCTAAACTGTATCCCCCACTGCGGAGACTTCGACGATGAGGGAAACACAGAAGAGGAATTGAAGCTAATGAGAGAAACTGCCAAAATTCTCGATCCCGCCATCAAGGTATCTGCCACAGCGGTAAGAGTCCCGGTATCAGGAGGTCACTCAGAAGCAGTCAATATCCGATTCAGCAATCCATTTGAACTGAAAGATGTATTGGAAATTCTGCGCAATAGTCCCGGTGTTGTGGTTTTGGACGATCTAAAGAAAAACGAATACCCCATGCCCTTACTTGCAGCCGATAAGGATGATGTATTTGTAGGAAGGATAAGGCGAGATCATTCAGAATCCAATTCACTGAACATGTGGATAGTAGCTGATAATCTCAGAAAAGGTGCAGCAACCAATGCCGTGCAGATAGCTGAATACTGTCTTCAAAAAGGGCTCTTGAGTCCTCAGTAATACTTTGCCGATGAAAGAGAAACGAATTCACACGGCTCGTACAGTGTCCCACTTCACTCACTTCCAAAAAGCTGTGAAATTGACCTTCACATTTTACAGGACGTTTTTTATTGCAGGCATTGCGATTTCACTGAGTTTAATGATTGTGTTCTATACCTATGGTTTGTCGCCATTCATTGTTCTTTTCTGGACAAAAATCATCAGTCTGCTACTCATTTACCTCTATGTGAATAAAACGAGATCGCATGAATACCACTATTACAATAATCTTGGCTTAAGAAAAATCCAACTTTGGATTGGAAGCCTTCT
>SLKL01000195.1 GCA_007134625.1 Saprospiraceae bacterium | reverse complement strand
TTTTAAATGGAGAATTTCTAAATATCTTTTGTGAATTATCTGCGCTCATAGCGGTAAAAAGAAACGTGGATTCTTTGGCTTGTCTAAAAATTCAGAAATTCATCAGATTTATTTCATTTTTTGAACCACATAGATAATTTATCAAGCCGTAGGCATGACATTAGGTCACATAGTTTTTTTGACCTTTGATCTCGTAAAAACAAGCAACTTTTTCAACTGGTGGTTTGACAGTGAAAGTTTGTTGAAAGTTGACAAGTGGAAGGGTGGAAAAGTGGAAGGGTGGAAGGGTGTAATGGTGTAATGGTTGAAAAGTGAACACTCTCCAAATTGTCCATTTTCAACTTTCAATTTTCAACTTTCAATTAATTAACCATAAAGGGCTTGTAAGGTATCCGAAATCAATTCTAAGAAAATTCTAATAAAACTACCTTTGGTAATACTATGCTATGAATAACAAGACTTTGTAAATTTGCCATTTATTTTTGATAGATAGATATGCCGATTGAAGAATTTATTTTGAGATTATTACTCGCTGTTATACTCGGAGTCTTAATTGGTTTTGAAAGACAGTGGCGTCAAAGAAGTGCAGGATTGCGGACTAACACTTTAGTTAGTACCGGTTCTGCAGCCTTTGTATTGCTGTCTGCTACCCTGACTACCGACTCTGTAATGGGCGATCCATCTCGTATTGCAGGTCAGATTGTTACAGGTATAGGGTTCCTTGGAGCAGGTGTAATTATGAAGGATGGTTTTACTGTCAGAGGGTTGAATACAGCTGCAACTATCTGGTGCTCAGCTGCTGTAGGTGCACTTGCCGGAGCAGGCTTATACCTGGAGGCCACAGTGACCGCCATTGTGATTGTTTTTATTCATTTTTTTCTGAGACCATTTGGACAATTACTTGGCCGCCGCCCTTATAGTCAAACGGAAATCTCATCAGTGCGTTACCATTTCGAAGTGCGTTGCAAAGCAGAAGTTGAAAATCAAGTGAGGGTAATGCTCATGCAGTTTATCAATCAGGATGATGCGCTCCATCTTAGAGTATTAAAAAGTATAGATGATGAAAGTCCAAGCAAAGCAGCCATTCTGGCAGAAATTGAAGCCAACGGAACCAAGGATATTGAAATGGAAGAGGCAGCAGGCAGACTTACTGTTTTGAGAGGGGTCACCCATGTATCCTGGGAGGTTAAAGAACAGGATACCGATTAAAAAAAGGAAAAATGCAGACGAGATATAGCGAAAGATTAGATGAATTCAATTCCGTTCTGGATAACAAGGGTAAAGTGAACGAATTCCTGAACAAGTATCCGGAGGTTGAAATAGCTGAGGTACTTCAGGAATATGATAATAAAGTCATTTTGGATTGTTTCGAGATAATGGACCCTGAACGTCAGGGCGAGGTGTTCTCCGAAATGGACATGACCCGAAAGCTTGATTTTTTTAAGCAATTAAGCAAAAAGCGGTTTTCCTCTATTTTTGAATACATGTACTCTGACAGCAGAGCTGACTTTTTTCAACATCTGACTCAACAGGAACAAGCTGCATTACTGCCTTTTCTTAATAAACAAACTGCTGAGGACGTATTAACACTATCAGCTTATCCGCCGGATACTGCGGGTGGTATTATGAGTACGGACTTTACTGTCCTAAATGAAAATTTGAGTTGCCGATACGCCATAGAGAATATGCGTTCTGCCGGTGATTCCAAAGATTTTATTTACTATGTATATATAGTGGATGAAAACATGATTTTAAAAGGTTTTCTCAGTTTAAAAAAAATTATCCAATCTGATCCGGATACCCTTTTAAAGGATATCTACGTAGATGAATTTATATTTTCTTATGTTGATGAGGATAGAGAAGAAGTTGCCGGAAAAGTTGAGAAGTATGACTTGGTAGCTTTGCCTGTCCTGAATTCTCATGGGCAGCTATTGGGTGTGGTTTACCACGATGATGTTATCGAAGTTATCCGAAAAGAGCATACCGAGGATATGGAGAAATTTATGGGTATTGTTCCCGGTGACGAGATACTCAACTACAATCAAACATCAGTTGGGGGACACTTCAAAAAGCGGGTAGTTTGGTTGGCAGCATTGGCTGTTTTGGGGTTGATATCCGGTATCATTATTCACAGTTTTGAGGAGGCATTGACTGTTCTAATTATTCTGGCAATGTATATTCCTATGGTTGCAGATACAGGAGGTAATGCCGGTAGTCAGGCAGCCACTGTGGTGATACGTGCTTTAGCTCTTAAACAACTAGCAGTAGCAGATTGGCTTAAGATAGTATGGAAAGAGGCGCGAATTGCTTTTTTACTTGCTCTAGTACTCGGAGTGATTGCATATGGTAAGGTGCTGTGGCTGTCCTGGAATACAGCTTTGCCCCCGGAGCATAATCTCTATTTTCTGGCATTTGGCATCTCTCTTGCCCTTAGTTTACAGGTAATTACCTCAACTGTTGTCGGAGCATGCCTGCCTTTGATTGTCAAAAAATTCGGTGGTGACCCCGCCGTTGCGGCAAGTCCGGCTATTACTACAACTGTCGATATCACAGGACTACTGATTTACTTTGGTATAGCGATGCTTTTATTTTTCTAATCAGTTAAAAGTAAGGTGTAAACGAGTAGTTGTTTTAGAAATTGGAAATCTCCTAACTATAAATCAATACTTTGATTCGA
>SLKL01000315.1 GCA_007134625.1 Saprospiraceae bacterium | reverse complement strand
GAATATCCGTTTTTGACGGCTGCAAAAGTATTTTAATCAACCTTAAAATCACCTTAAAGCGGATAAAAATCAGCTTAAGGGGATAACCACTTCAAAGATATTAATTTGCCCACCGGGATTGGAATAGGTAATGGTGGCATGGTGGAGTTCGAAGATTTTTTTTGTCAATACAAGCCCAAGTCCAAAACCCTGCACATTTTCGCTGTTTTTTCCGCGGAAAAAATGGTTGAACATCAGCTTTTCCTCTTCTTCACTGACAGAGGGTCCGGTATTGATGATTTTTATTCTAATCTCATTTTTATGTGAGCAATCCAACCTGATTTCAGCCCTCGAGTCATCGCTGTAGGCCGTGCAGTTGTTGAGTAAATTCAGGAACGCTTGCCGAATCAATATAGGATTGGCATTGACGATCAGACTTTTTTCTTCAAAATCCTGTGGGTAGTAATGCAAATCAAAAACAAAGTCCGGGGCAATGATATTCAACTCATTAATTACGTCAAAAATCAATTCATCTACTCTGATATTAGTCTTTACAATAGCCTGTCCCGCTTCGATTTTTGAGATTTCCAGCAGTACGTTGATTATAGTTCCCAGAGACTTGGCCTTCACAATCTGATTTTGCAAGTCATTTTTAAAAGCCTGCTCATCGGTTTGTGTCATCAGACGCTCTAACTCAGAAACAATGACCGCAATGGGGGTTTTCAACTGATGAGAAATATGGTGGACAGTGTGCTTTTGGAATGCAAAAGCCTCCCTCGTACGACTGAGCAATTCGTTAAACTTGTCCGTAAGCTCCACAATCTCGAAAGTAGAGGTGGTATTGGGTAGGACATTTGCCTGTTGGTCGGTCAGGTCATAATTTTTTAAACGGGCGGTCAGTTGAGTAATCGGACTGGTGATTTTTTTGGATAAAAAATGTGAGATCAAAACAACTACGGCTGCAATAGCGAGGAAGATGGCGATCATCAGGTTTCGCAGAAACTGCATTTTGGTATAGCCGAGTTCATCAAATGCTTTACTAATGGCAAAGAAAGTATCGCCCCGGCTTTCAGTATAGATACCCACAATTTCGTACAGACCTTCATTGGTCTTAAGGACGGGATTTTCTCTTGAAAGTTGATTCAGGATAGAGGGGACATCTGGGGTGGGGATATCTTCCTTACTTACATAAAGCAATTGTTTGTTACTGTCAAAAATCATCAACTTTTCGTCGTAGTAATCATAAACTGTAAGGATATCCATGGTCTGTTGAATGTTGTCATCCTCACGGGTAAGTTCTGAAAACAACTGCAATGTGGTCTTAATCCTTTCTCTTTGTTGCTGTAAAAACTGCTCCTCCCGATAGTCCGCAAAAAGCAGGTAAATCACCACCAGGGTCACGGCAGTAATCAGGTTGATGGCGACGGAATAATAAAGCAGTATTCTGTTTCGGATTTTCATACTCACTTCAGCGCTTAAAGATTTGAATTTTCTGAATTGTCAAAATAGTAACCATAACCTACTTTCGTCTTGATATAATGACTCCCAAACGGCTTGTCCAGCTTGTTCCTTAAAAAATTGATATATACCTCAATGGTATTGGTATTGGCAGTAAAAGAACTGCCCCAGATTTCCTCGATTAACTGGCTTTTGGATATGATTTCACCTTTGTTTTTGATGAGTTTCAATAGGATTTGATACTCCCTCGGTGTCAGTTTTATTATTTCGCTATTTCTAAAAACCTTTTTTTTCCCGTCATCAAGTGTGATGTCTCCCGCTTTGTAAATCAAATCTTTTTTGGCATCTCCCGGATTCTTTGAGGATCTTTTCAGCAGTGAGTTTACCCTGATGATTAACTCCCGCATATAGAAGGGCTTGGTGAGGTAGTCGTCTGCCCCGAGATCAAAGCCCTTCACTTTATCCTCCAGTTCACCAAAGGCAGTAAGCATCAAAATGGGGGTAAAAGTGTCTGTTTTTCTAAAATCGCGGCATATATCGAATCCTGTTTTTCCGGGGAGGTTGATATCCAGTATGATGCAATCATAATTTTCCTTCAGCATCATTTTTTCCGCTAACAAACCATCGAATGCTTTTACCACCGAATAGCCCTCCGACTGAAGTGCATCAGCGATATTGCTGCTCAAAATACTATCATCCTCGACTATGAGTATTTTCATTGTTTTGATGGTTTTACTGTTCAAAATTAACAATAAATCTACAGTTGGAATTGCCTTTTTGCTGATGAGCCTGGAAAAGACAGGTGATTTTGGGCGAAAAGATTGGTTTTGGGTTGTAGGTGTTGGTGAAATATATGTGGGTTAGAAAAAGGTTGAGGGGGCTGCTTTCTAATGATTGGGAATAGGATTTAAGAAATAATTGTAGTAGGCATGTAGCTGATATTGAGAATAAATTAGAATTTCATGTTGTTTCTCTAAAGTTTTTATTCATGTGTTTACCTTAGAATTTTTTGATTGAAGAACAAGGAACACCGATTTTCGATTTTAGAAGTTTATATTGTTCAGCATAGATTTGATTCATAGGATTAGTTCTACATTAATAATACTTCTGAAATCGTAAATCGCCTCGTCTAGTATCGTCATTTTTTATAAAAGAAGACGAGACAAGATTAATCGGTGTTCGTAAATCAGTGCTAACGTATTGGGGAGTGGGTTCAATTCCTATGTTTATTAATGAATATCGATTTT
>SLKL01000251.1 GCA_007134625.1 Saprospiraceae bacterium | reverse complement strand
TAGTTAAGGACAATGAAATCATTTATTTAAATGGCTTTGGGGTGAGAAAACTGGGAGAACCGGAAAGGGTAGATCGCAATACGGTTTTTGGTATAGCTTCAGTCAGTAAAAATATGACAGCAGCGGCACTCGCAATGCTTGTAGATGAAGGGAAAATTCATTGGGATGATCGTGTATTAGACTATATTCCGTGGTTTGAACTCAATGACCCCTATGCTACATCTCAGGTGACTATACGAGATTTGCTTTTACATCGTGTCGGTTTGGGGCGAGTACTTGGAAATAGATTGCAGTTTATGACAAATTCAAGTCGTGACGAGCTGCTAAGGCAGGTAAAGTTTATGGACTTTGAAGCTCCGTTTAGATATCAGTCTGTTTACAACAATGTGATGTTTTCCCTTGCAGGTCAGATTATTGAGTACGTCGAAGGGGTGAGCTGGGATGAATTTCTGATAGAGAGATTGTTTTCCCCACTTCAGATGAATCGAACTACCACGAGTATTGCCATGCTGGAGGGAATGGATAATCTCGCTCATCCACATCAGGAGATAAAAGGAGAGGTTGTGCCTATCAGTTGGAGAAATTGGGATAACGCAGGTCCGGCAGGAGGTGTTAACTCAAGTGTGACTGATGTCTGCAATTGGTTGCTGATGCAGTTGGGAGAAGCAGGGAGTTTTAGGGATAGTACACTGATTAGTTCGGCGAGAATGAGAGATATGCACAGGGCTCAGCAAGCTCTGCCTCAGGGAGACCCTTATTCAGCTCAGGCTTCTTTTGGATTGGGTTGGAGAGTGTCTGATTATGAGGGGTACAGGGTTTTAAGTCATGGTGGTGCAACGGATGGTTTCAATACTTCAGCCTATATGTTGCCGGAAGAAAATCTTGGTATCATAGTGATGAGCAATACCTTTAACCTGTTCAGGGAAGCGGTGGTTTTTACACTTATAGATGCCATGATCGGCAATGAAGGTAAGGATTGGCATGAGTATTACAGGAACCTTTATCTGGAAGGTTTTGAGAGAGTGAAGTCCCTTAGAGAAAAAATTCATAAAGAAAGAGAAAAGGAAACTTCTCCATCCTTTGAATTGGAGCAATACACAGGAACCTACGCAGATGAAGCTTATGGCCAAGTAGAAGTTTTTCTCAATGATAATAATGAATTGGAGATTAAATTCTGGGAAGATGAAAATCTTATCACCACTCTGGAACATTGGCATTATGATACTTTCAGAGCTATCTGGAAAAACCCTGCACAGAGGGAGGAGTTTTGCTGGTTTACCATGGGAAAAGACGGGAGGCCCGAATTTCTTAAGTTTGAGTTTGCACTCAGACCGATGCTTTTGCAGGTGGGTGCTTATCCATCAAATTATACGAGAATAGTTAGCTTTAAAAAAATCTCTGACCAATGATAAGACTTTTTTCTCTTTTGCTGTTTTTAGTTTATTCTTTCCCGGCATTTAGTCAGGTTTCGGGTTGTACAGATCCCTTAGCTACCAATTATAATGATCAGGCGGAGGTCAATGATGGGAGTTGTCAGTATCCCTTTACTACTTTTACTCCTGAGAGGATAGGTCCACTTCCTTCAGAAGTTCCAGAGACTTCAGGACTTGTTTTGTATGGGGGCTGTCTCTGGACGCATAATGACAGTGGCTGGCAACCCGAGTTGTTTTGTCTAGATCCCGAAGATGGAAGTTTGATCCGCACGGTTTGGGTAGCGAATGCCGGAAATCGGGATTGGGAAGAAATTACAATGGACGATAATTATCTTTATATTGGTGACTTTGGCAACAACAATGGTAACCGGAGGGATTTGGTGATTTATAAAGTCCCTTTGACCGACCTGGAATTGGATACTGTTTTTCCAACTGAAATCACTTTTGAATACCCCGATCAAACAGATTTCAGCAGTCGCCCTTTGGAAAATGATTTCGACATGGAGGCGATGATAAGCTTTGGTGACAGTTTATATCTTTTTTCCAAAAATTGGGAAAGTCAGAATACCCGTATATACTCTTTGCCCAAAGAACCGGGTGACTATGTCGCATCATTGTTAGATAGTTTTGAAGCGAATGGCTTGATTACAGGAGCCTCGTTTAATCCTAAGGACAGTCTAATTGCACTGGTTGGTTATACTATTTTTCTGCAACCATTTGTCTGGCTGTTGTGGGAATTTGAAGGTAGTTCTTTTTTATCCGGAAATAAGAGAAGAATTGAACTTTCGCTCCCCTTTCATCAGCTTGAGGCGATTTGCTGGAATCCCGAAGAAAATTATTTTTACATAAGCAATGAGCGCTTCGATAATATTATTACGGTTCCTGCAAGGCTCCACAAATTTGCGATAGATCAATGGATACATCCTGAAATATCAGCTACCGGGAATTTTGCAGAACCTCTTCCATTTAAAATTTACCCAAACCCGGTAGGAAACACGGTTCATTTCCAGTCAATAGATCAGCATTATTCAAATTCATTAGACCGGGAAGGTGGTAAATTTAAGCTTAAAATATACAATTACAGCGGACATTTGGTGTTGAATAAATCCATTGACAGTAATCTAGATAATTACCCTTTGAATGTAGAAAAACTGATAAGCGGGAAATACATTTTGGAGCTTACTGACGGAATAAACCGTTTTGTGACGAGTTTCATTAAGGAATAAGAGATTTTGTGATTGTGGATCTAGTC
>SLKL01000198.1 GCA_007134625.1 Saprospiraceae bacterium | reverse complement strand
CCCACTTAAACATTTTACTACTCGTAAGTCTGATCTCCTGATAGAGATCTAATTTTTCAAAATCAAACATAGTGGCAATTCAGCACTGATGATAAAATCAATTTCATTCATTAATCACATCCGTATGTTGTAAATTAATGATGAATCTTTCTCTAATACTACGTGGGCATTACAGGATTCGAACCTGTGACCTCTACCCTGTCAAGGTAGCGCTCTAAACCAACTGAGCTAAATGCCCGTTTTACACGGACTTTTTGAATTAGGAGCGCAAAAATAAGCAGAATATCTGTTATAGCAAACAACCAAAGCCCATAAACTTAATTTTCTTTGTATATCCTAAAAACACTACTTTCTTTTTTATCTACAATAATTTCAATTAAATACCATCCGGCAGGTGTACTTTCAAAAGATAGCGGGATTATTTTACCCGAATTTTTTACAGTAAAATTAGCAACCAGCTTACCGTTGGAACTGAATATCCTAAAATCAGCTTTTTTAATAGACATTGGAGCCTCTACATAAAGTACATTTCTGACAGGATTGGGATAAAGCAACAATTCTAAGTCAGTAGAAACTTCCGGAATATTACTGATAATAAAGTCATAAGCTTCTGAAGTGTAAACGCAATCATTCTCATCCCTAACCTCAAGCCTGTAAGTGCCAGTTTGGGCGGGGACTAAAAAGGATTCTTTAGACTCTTTTATCAATTCCTCAGCCAGATACCAAAGGTAAAGGACACCATTAGCAGAGGAAAACAAAGAATCACCCGACTCCAATATCTCCGGAAACAACCCCTCGCTACATTCGAGATCGAGCACAAAATCCAACTCACAGCCTCTGTTATCAGAAATTGTAAATTTAATCAAGCCACAAGCAGATTCTCTTGAAAGGCCTGACTCATCGCCATCTGCCCAACTGACCTGAACAGGATTCTCAGCGTTATTTAGTTCGAGACTTAGCATCCCATTATTGCTATCCCGGCAATCGGGTAATGTCCACTCATAGTCCAACTCAATATCATTACAAAGGTTCACTATTTTAGAAATCCTACCTTGACTGTAGTGCGTAACATAAAGCTCCCCGTTTACATCCTCACCGAATGACGCCAACTGACCTCCAAAAATATTAAAAAGCTGATTCGCGCTGTACTCCATACTTGTAGAATCCCAATCCAGAGTAAAGATCAAACCAGAGCAAAAGTCCCCAAAAATATAAGTCCCGTATAAATCGGGGATAGATTCGCCCCTGTAAACATAACCACCTGTAATGGAGCAGCCATTGGGACCACCTGTTACATATTCATATACAGGAAAAACAAATTCTTCAGGATCGCAATCACCATCCAAATTAAATGGAATATTGCCTTCATAGCAACGCCAACCGTAATTCTCACCACCTGGGCTGTCTGCAGGCTGAAAATTAATTTCCTCGCGTCTGTTTTGCCCCACATCGGCAATCCATAGATCACCGGTAAGTCTGTCAAAAGAATTTCTCCATGGATTGCGCAAGCCCCATGCCCATATTTCATCCAGCTCAAAATCAGAACCAAAGAATGGATTGTCCGCCGGAATTGCATAAGGATCCCCATTGTCCACATCAATTCTCAGTATTTTTCCCAGAAAAGTCAAAGGATCCTGACCTGCATTAATCGGGTCCCCCCCTGAACCGCCGTCACCGGTAAATATATATAAATAACCATCCGGCCCAAACTTTAGTTGGCCGCCGTTATGATTGGCAAATGGTTGACTAAATTCCATCAGAATTACTTCAGAATCCTCGTCTCCTGATTCCGGATTATCAGGATCAACTGAAAATCGGGACACCACCGTTGCACCGGAATTATTAGTATAATTCACGAAGAAAAAACCATTTTGTGTAAAGTCAGGATGAAAAGCTAAACCCAGTAAACCCTGCTCCCCACCTGATGACCTTACCCTATTTCTAATGTCAAGGAAAAAACCTGAATGATTACCATCTGTATCTACCGATATAAGGGTGCCTCTTTTTTCAATAACAAAAATACGGTCATCGCCGGCATGTTCAATTCCAAGCGGATTAGCAAAACCCGTGGAAAATTCCTGTAATTCCAGACTAGCTTGAGCTTCCATGATTTCGGGAGCGGAAAATATAAGCTTAATCAAGAACATAAAGGTAAAGATTGTTTTGAGTTGTATTGATTTCATATTCAAGTGATTTTGATTCTATTTTTTAATGTTTTTTGAGCCATGCTTAAGCAAACATACAAAATTAAATGCAGTCCTGAAAAAATTTATTTTTCCTTTCCTTACCAATTGAAAAATGGGGAGCTTACCATGATTGAACAATTTTAGCAACTATATTTTTTCTAAAACTTTTCAAAAAACATTCACTTTAGAGAAAATTAATTTATCTTTAGGTGGAAAAATACTGAGAAAATGAAAGGAATAGATACTCCGTTAGAACTTATCATGACCAGAGAGTTAATCAGTCTCAGGGTCACTGATTCATTGAAGAAAGCTTTGGAAATATTTGACAATCACTCGATTCATCACATTGTGGTTACGGATGGAAGTGAAGGAAAATTGCTTGGAATACTTAGCAAGGCAGATATTCTCAGCCTGTTTATTGAACCTTCCTCTGATTCAGAAGAACTCAATCTTGAGAAAGTAAAAAATAAAACGGTAGAAGATGCAATGACTGCAGATCCGGTTTTTCTGGATCCAACGGACACAGTTGGATTAGCGGCTGATTTGGTCTTGAGCAACAAGTTTCATTCACTACCGATTGTTGAAGGGGATAAATTGGTGGGGATAGTCACCTCCCACGATTTATTGAAGTATGCATTTGAAACAATTCAGCCTGAGGACTATTCTGAATATTTGGAGTAAGAAAATAAGCTTACCCGAAGTTAATCATCACTCCTTTAGAAGTTGATTGAGAAAACTTATCAAATCATTAGCGGTAAAGATGCCGGTCAATTCATTGTCCACCAAAACCGGTAGTGCCCTGAAAGCTCCATGATCAAAAAGCTTTATAGCCTCAGCTATAGTTGTTTCCGGACTGCAACATACCGGATTTTGGGTCATAAAATCTCGAATATCTCCGGTTTTAAACAAGGACTGCTTCCCTTCTTCCATTAATGATGACCAGATTCGTACCATATCATTTGCTGTAATAATACCTACTACCTTCCTATTCTCATCAACAATTGGAAGATGATGAATTTTCATTTCATCGAATAAACGTGCGATATGAGGCACTTTAAAGTTATCCCTACCCACCAGTATTTGAGTACTCATGAATTGTTCTACAGTATATTCATTAAGTACATCCTTAAAGCCAGAGTCAGTATTGTCCTCTTTTCTCATCAACATAATTATCTTATTATTAATGTTGGTAAAAACTTATTTGCACTCAACATGCCCTCAGCTACACTTCCAATCATCAACAATTTTATTTTGGAGTGTCCTTTGGCTCCCATAACGATAAAGTCCACATCAGTTGCAAGTGCATACTCAGTCAGATAAGCTGAAACGCTGGGAACACCTCTTGCAATCACCTTAATATTAACCTTTTCTGCATCATCACCAATTTTACTTTCAATGAATTTTTTAAGACTATTCTCAATATTTGACCTGATGGCATTTCGGAATTTCTTCTCAGTCATACTCAATTTATAGTAACCCAAAGCGGGTGTTTCATAAACATGTAAGGCAGTAATCACGGCTGAGCCATTCGTCTTCTTAAGCAATTCTACAGCCCGTTTTAATGAGTTCGCTGAGTATGAAGAAAAGTCCACCGGCACCATAATGTGAGAAATTTCATCCGGCCGATCCTCCGGTATAACGAGTCCATTACACTTTACACTTCGGATAAAGTTTTTGGCTAATACACCATGCTTTTTAACACCGGCTTTTTGACCTATTACCACTAAGTCAGCGGAAACAGACTCAGCTACAGAAACCAACTCAGCCAAAGGGTCACCTTTTGACAAATGAAACTCTACCTTTCCTTTTTTTGGAGTAAAATAGGGTTCTACTTTTCGTTTTAATTCTTCCAAAACACTATTCATAGAGTCTGCGGTCCAGGGCTCCCACAGGCCGGTCGTCACAGGATACATATCCAGTTTTTCAGGTAATACGTGTGCAAAATGAATACTATCAATACCCAATATCTGATTATTCTCTTTTAAATAGGCTAGAACCCTATCATCTGAGGAGGTCAAATCAAGTGCTACAACTGCCTTTTTCATTTTTGTTTGATTTTTGATTACTATAGTTAAAAGCTCAATTGATAAAAAAATTGTATAAATTAACTGGCTTAGGCGAAACCTTTACTCCTGTCGAAGAAAAATAAACCTGAGTTTGTATGCAAAGAAATAATAAGCCCTCTGTAAATCGAATGACATTTATCATTCCTGCAACTGATTTTTATCAGCACCGTAAGGAAAAAAATCACTTTAATTTGCAAGATGAATTCACACGAAAATCAATACTTTGGAATCTGGTTAGATGATAACAAAGCACTTATCATCACTTTGGACGTGGGTAAAACACTTATTATTCCGGTCTTTAAGAGCTTAAATGACTTACAGGATAAAAGATTAAAAACAAATGAAACAAATAAACCCATTAATGACATTCAATACTACAATGACATCTTTTCTGTTTTACCAAAAAGTGAAACACTTCTAATTCTAGGTCCGGACCAAAATAAGTTACATTTTAAAGAATTTCTGGAAAGGGAGTCTGATAAAGTAAAAAATATCATTACCAAAGTAGCAGGTCACATGACTACATCGGATATTATCGCAACCGTAAGATCTTACTTTCTGGGAGAAACAGTTGAAACAGCCTAAGCCGAATTTTTCTATTGAATTTCTGATACATCACCTATATTATCCACAAGGCAAAGAACAAACTCTTTACCTTCAAACTCAAGAAGCAAAGTATGAGTTGATGGATTTTCAGCGCTTCTTGACAATTCAGTACAACTTTTATTACGTATTACCACATCTGCCGCTGTTCCCTGAGCTGCAAAAGACAATTGAATCTCTGATTGATCCAAATCAGGAAACTCTTCATTTTCAAATGGGAAGTAAATCAATCGTCCATAATAGGGCTTTGCCAAAATAGCAGAGGGTACATAATAATTAAAGACAACTGAAATCGGCACATTTGAATCCTCAAATACCAATACGGGTTTTATGTGTTGTGCACAGACATCTGGTATTTCAGTCTCAAGGACAAGTACTTCAGCGGGCTGAATACGCTTCCTGAACCTTCTTTCAAATTCAATTTCCCCGCTATGCTCAGAAACTTCACCATCTAATGTCATGTAAACAGGTTCATTTACCCGCATGGGTAAATCTCCCATTTCCATCATTACAACATGATCAGTATCCAATACCCTGTACCTTTCTCCAGTAGCACATTCCAAAAAAGTAATACCTGAATCAGTAAAGGTCAACAAGCCAGATATTTCGCTATTAGCGTCAGTCGCAGACTCACTGCTACTCTGACAGGAAAATAGCAGTAAAGCCAAACCAAGGATAAGAAAAGAAAATAAAGATAGCGACTTCATATAAAAACAATTTAAAGCATTATTGCAGCTTAAAAATACTTAGGCTGAACTTTCGTCCAAAGTTTGAATGTATAAAGTTTAAGGAGTGATTTCTCCATTACACTTTCAACCTTCAACCTTCAACAAAAACCCACTATCCGATAATTCATGTAATTATATCTACTACTCTTATTATCTATGATAAAAGCCTACTCAGTTGATTTTACCCATTCCACGGCAAATCCAATACAGATCTTCCTGCAACTCGACCGAGTCTTAATCCTTCATCAGCATCTATTCTGAAGTGTACTCCAAGGTAGATTCTTGAAACAGCATTTTCTACAGCCATATCATTAAAAGAAGTGAACTGCCTTGGCATTCCCATAAATTCAGTCCTGCCCTCATGCGTTCTGTCTGTAAAGGTAAAATTATGTCCAAAAAATTCGGTAAACACCTCAGCAGCAGCAGCGCCAAAACCGGCATGACCACTTGGGTAGGCAGGAAAGTGAGGAGACTTACCGTAATCTCCGGTCAATGGGTTGTAACAAATAGTTTCCCATTCAGGATTAAATAATCTTCTGATATAGTCCACCGGCCTTTCAAGATTATAGTAATACTTCGAATGCCACACAGCAATTCCTGCATCAGCTAATGACATCCCTAATTGGGCCATCAACTGTGTGGATTCAGCAAGGGTTAAAGGTCTTTTGTCCATGGCCTGCAATGCAATAGATACAAATCGGCAAGCCGGATCAATGGTAAATGAAAAATTATCATCACTCCAAAACTCACCAACCCATCTCTGATTGGGAGTAAGATTTTCCACTGTATTGATTACCTCAATCGCCTGAGCATAAAACTGAGAACTGGGATTTTCACTCCATTGCATTGGTGGAGGGGACAATTTATCTTCTTCACTAATTGCAAACTGCCTTACTTTACCCCACTCCGGAACAAGTCCGGGAGTAAAATCAGGAGGAGTAGGCTGCCAAAGACCAGGACCTACGGGTGGGTTGTATGGAGGCGTAGGATCTAAGAATGCATAATCACCAATCTGATCTAATTGGGACCAATTAATGATAGCAGCAGCCACTGCCTTACCCCACGCCTCTGATCTTTCCATCACATCTTGTGGCAATTTTTTTGAAAAATTATCAAAAAACTTATTATACATATTGTCCATCATGTTGACATATTCCTGAGTCACATGAGGGAAAAAGTACTTAAAAGCAGAAGAATATGCAGCATTAACAGCAGCCGGCCAGTAATAATCCTCGTATTCTACTAATCTGGGAATATTGAGATTCGGATAATGATCTGAAAGTGAATTCATACCCGGACTTGACTGAGCTATGGTTTCGTATCCTGCAAGACCAATATAGCCGAGGTTACGAGATGTAATAGGAGGTCTGTAACCTGTTGCAGATTTTGAAACTTCCATAAATACTGTGTACCAATCTGTTACCACATCGCCTGAAATCAAATGTGGTGGATCGTTATAATCCACTACAGGGGGTAGATCGTCACTCGTACAAGCATTGAATAATAAAACTGACGCAACAAATAAAATTGATAAATGAAGTGATTTGCGTAAATTCATGGGTCCTCGTTTTGATTTAAGAATTTTCCCGTAAAACAGGGCAAAATTAATTGTTTTTTATTTATCACCACAAAATTCCACACAAAAATCATGCTCAAAAAGATGTTAATTTTTGATTGCATTGCAGAAGAACCTTTTTTTTAGCCTATTGGAACAATACTTACAATTCTACAAACATATGTATTTAAATGACTTACACATCAATAAATTAACAATTTAATTAACAAATCACCTTGATCTGAATACCTGATGTTTAAAAAATAAATTCCAGGAATTAGACCTTGCTTAGAAATCCTGAAGCTATTACCGGTTTCGTAATTCCAAAGTCGGTTCGTTCTTCCAACTGCATCAATCAAAGTAAATTGGGGATTATTGATAATTTGGGAAAAGTGAATTTCTAAATGTGTGACATAATTAATTATCGAATATTCCGGCTTATTCAATCTATTTTCAACTGACACAGCCTTATCAAGATGAATAAACTTTTCCAATGCTTTCTCTTTGCATAATCTGTCTGAGAGCATCAAGGACAATTCAACGTCCTCCTCTGAATCCTCAGAGATAAATATTTCTATGCGATTGGTAAATTCCCCTGAAACAATTTCAGCACCCCAAACCTGCCAATCATAAGTCAGGAAATCAAAATAATCAACCTCAAAAACAAAAGTTTCCCCGGCCGTTACTGTATCTACCCCCTGAATGGAGTCAATTGACCATGATTCTCTGAATTCTACCTGAAACTCTTCTCCGGAAAACATGCATTCCTCCACATGAAGGTCAAAAAAGTAAGTACCTGAGTCAAAAATCCATAAACTATCTCTTTCAATATCACCATTCCAGATTACTGTAGCCTCTTCTGTTATAAGCTTAGCCAAAACGCTATCACCCGGGCAATTATCAACCAAATCATCGGTTACTAACTCATAATCAGGCTCTGAAATTAGATTAATGACCAGAGAGTCACTGGTAAATTGACAACTGGAATCCCCTACACTGTAAAAATAAAGACCACCCTCAAAAATGGTTAGCGTTTCAGAACTGTCACCTGTTGACCATAAAACATTAGTTCCTCCTATTGAAGTTTGAAGGACAATACTATCTCCTTCACACAAGTCTGTGTCAGTATCCGTTAAAATGGTCAATTCAGGATTTGCACTAAATTGGATATCAATGGTATCACTGAAAAAAGTGCAGTCATCGACCACTACGGAATAAGAATAAGACCCGCTCTCCGAAATAACAAGAAGGGAGTCAGAAGAACCTGTACTCCAGATTAGTTGATCGGTAAATACCGAAGCTTCCAATACAGCAGTGTCTCCCGGGCACAAAAGCGATTCACCGCTATTTATAACTTCAGGAAATATTTCAGGTTTTAGCTGAACGTTAATCAGGTCTGACTGAAAGGAACAATTCTCAGTAAAAACAGTAAAGCTGAAACTTCCAGCTTCATTAACAACAATGGTATCCGTATCTTCATTTGTTGACCAAAGAAATTCATTATCTGAAATGGCCACTAAGCTTAGGTCATCACCGGGACATAGAAGGGTATCTCCCAATGCGATGATTTCTATTTCTCCCGGATCCTCTTCTATTACGATGAGCGTATCGCTTAGAAACAAACAATTTCCTACAAAACCCTCATAGAAATAATCGCCCGGTTCATCAACTTCAATTACCGGATCGGACTGTCCTGTATTCCACAATATGCCGGCAGTAAAATCAGTCACCTCAAGAAAAATACTCTCTTCGGGACATAAAATACTACCTTGTGGAGCCACCACCTGAAAATCGGGATCCTGTGTTTCCACAACTGTAAATTCTTCAGACAAAAATGAACAGCCATTTAGTTCAGCTTCAAAACTAAAAGTTCCAGGCTCGCTTATCAAAATGGAACTGCCTGTTTCACCGGTATTCCACAAAAAATTTCCCTCCTCGGGACTTGCAAAAAGCTCAATGCTTTCGCCCGGGCAGAGTTCACTTCCTCCGGAACTTAAAACCAAGTAGCCCGGATTTTCCTGAAAAATCACTTCAACAACATCACTTTCAAGCAGACAGACCTCAGTACTCAGACTGTAAAAATATGTACCCTCCTCAGTAACTGAGATGGATGTAGCCTCCTCAGCTGTACTCCATATAATTTCTCCATTCGTTTCTGTTGCCTCCAGGATGACCTCGTCGCCCGGACATGCAGGTTGATTGCCAATGATCACAATACCGGGCTGAGCAGGAACTTCAATTGAGCACTCAAATTCGGCAACAAGACCATCCTCCTCATCGATTACAGCAAGGAACTCATCCCATGAATCGCATTCCTGAAAGAGGAATGATTTTAACCAGGGGGTCAACACCTCAAGTACTGTCTCAATCTGAGTAGCCCTATCAAGTCCGCCGGATGGGGAACAAAAACTCTCTCCCAGATTACAATTGAAATTAAAATCATTAAACTGACAATGGTATCCACCCTCTATCTCTACATAGAACTTGCAATCGTCAGCTGATTGGGCATTGTACATAGGAATATGGTGATCTTCAGGTGGAGTAACACAATCGAGCTCTCCTGCGAGTAAAAGATTGGGAGTATTGAGACTGGGCATTTGTGCGATAGCAGAAGGATTGGTCTCAGCAGCTGCAAAGGTAAACAGACTAGCTGCATCATTATTGAGGTATTGCACCGACAGATAGGTACATCCACCTCCCATTGAATGGCCTCCAATAGCAAATTTTCCATTGATATGACCAAAAAAGAAATCACCAGGAATTTCTCCACGCGCCAAGACACCATCGGCTACAAACGCCAGGTCTCTCGCAAAATTAGTATGAGAGGGAGAGAAGCCAGTTTCTGTATCTACTAAAAGAACAATAAACCCCTGCTCTGCCAATGACTCTGCGATACTTGAATAAGCTCCCACATTCATCACAAAACCATGACCAAAAACCACGTGTGGAAATTCACCATCTGCCATGGGAACATTTTGTCCACCATTATCAGCAGGATGGTACACCTGACAGGGAATATTCCGATCAGAACGATCCGGATCAGTAAAAGTAATTGTTCGCTCTCCGACTTGCCAATTCTGAGAGTTGAGGTCCGAAGTCAGGATAATAAAAGCCAACAGAGTTATAAATGGAAGAAATGTATAGTTTTTAAACATAGGTTTTAATTTAGCTGTTGACTGCTGGGTTCGACTCCGCTCACCCAGCTTTCTATGAGTATTCTAATAAATTTGTTGTTGACATTCTGTTCATGCTTCAAAGGCTCGAGCTGGAGCTCAGGACAGTGATGAAGGTGAAGGTCCACACTAGGTTGCTTCGCCACGTTTGAGGCCAGTGATGCTGCGTTGCATGGTGGACCAGGGGTCAAGAGCGTGCAGTGAAGGCCGTTAAAGCCCTGCAGCATGGAACTGGGCCAGATGGCACAGCGAAGGTTGGGCCAGGCCCTCCCCTTCGTGTCGGCTGCAATGCGAGAAGAAGAAGGATTGGGGAATTTTTACAGAGAGATTTTTGCTGGCCTATACT
>SLKL01000041.1 GCA_007134625.1 Saprospiraceae bacterium | reverse complement strand
CGGTACAAGTGCCAATGCGACAGTTAAACCGGATAAAATTTCTGTTTTAGCACTTTGATCAGATGATTTGCTAAATAAATTGATAACTTTTTTATATTCTTGTTTGCCTTTCTTGCGGTACAAACGTGCGTATTTATTCATGTAAATCCACTTTTATTGGCAAATCACTTTACCAGTAATCTAACTATTTAAACAGGGAGAATAAAAACTAATAGCTGAGTCCAATCCGAAAACCCATTTCTATTACAAATGACGCCAACAATTCATAAATGGAAAAGTCTCTCTGGCACCTCTTTTTCTAAAGGCGCAAAAGTAAAACTTTTTATTCAATGAGGCCACTCCGTAAACCCCTTTCTATTACAAATTGCTGCAATCCCCAACGAGTTGGGGATGAATTTTTCGCTCATTTTCATGACGAAAAGGGTTTTCGGAGTGGACTCTTCAATCAGAAAGAAAAAAGCTACAGCCGAAAAATATAGCTTTATGCAGAACAATGGAAAACAAAATGGGCAATGTATACACTACTGCAACAACTCCCTTACAATTTTTGAAATCGCTTTCCCATCTGCCTTACCTGCCAATTGAGCCTGAGCTGCTCCCATGACTTTACCCATGTCCTTCATGCCTTCAGCACCGGTATCGGCAACCAGTTTTTTCAGAAATGTTTGCAGTTCATCTTCGCTCATGGGCTTGGGCAGATACTTCTCGAGTGTATTCAATTCTTCTTGTTCCTTTTCTGCTAAATCAGGTCTGTTTTGCTTTTCGAATAATTCGAGAGACTCCTTTCTTTGTTTGGCGAGTTTTTGGATGATTTTTAATACCACAGCATCATCTACTTCATTCCCTGAGCCATCTGTTTCAGCGAGTAAAATGGCGGATTTTATGGATCGAAGCGCCCTCAAAGCTGCTTGATCTTTGGCTCTCATAGCATTTTTTATGTCGTGATTGATTTGGTCTTTTAAATTCATTTTATGGATTTTTGAAATTCTTTAATCTGATTGGTCAATTGTACAAAGTCCTCAACTGATAATTGTTCAGGTCTTTGCTGAAAAAAATCTTTACTCAATAGTGGGCTTCCTTTCAGAAAACTTTTCATAGTATTTCTAAGCATTTTCCTTCTGTTGTTAAATGCAATTTTGACTACAGAGCGAAAAAGGCTGTAATCCAGATCAGGATAACTATTTTCTATTCTCGTACATCGTATAACGGCTGAGCGCACCTTAGGAGGTGGGTTAAAACTCCCGCGTTCTACATTGAACAATCGCTCGCATTTGTAATATACCTGTGTGAGTACACTAATTACTCCATAGTCCTTCGATCCCGGATCAGATATGATCCTGTCTGCCATTTCCTTTTGAAACATGCCGATCATCTCCGGTATATATTCCCTGTATTTCAGCATGCGGAATACAATCTGAGAGCTGATGTTGTAGGGATAATTTCCGATCAGCGCAAATTGCTTTTCACCAAAAACCTTGGTCGGATCAAATCTCAAAAAGTCAAAGCAATAAAGCCTTCCCGCCAATTCAGGATAATGATCTTCCATATAATCAATCATGTCGCTGTCCGCATCTACCGCCGTAATCTCATATCCCTTGGACTGGAGCAGATATTTGGTAAGCATCCCTTTTCCCGGACCTACTTCCAGCACTTTATCGTAGCCCTCCCCGGAAAGACTTTTAGCAATTTTATCAGCTATACTTTCGCTCGTCAGAAAATGTTGTCCGTATGATTTTTTAGGTCTCAATGATTTGCTTTATGATATGGAAAAATGATAATAGTAAAGATGATGTGAATTAGAACAATCAAAATCAAGTTGAATTGTTCATTTCGAAAAATAACACTAGAAAACATCCTTAGCCATAAATATCCTCCAGGATTTTTGCAAGCCTTATCCCTGCGGCGAGGATTCTCTCTTCCACAATGTGATAATATTTATAAATGTACTGATATCTGATCTCTGCATTATCCGCGATATCGTAAATATACGGTCTCAGTTCTGCTGCTTCCACTAACCAGTCAGTCGGATGCGCTGATTCGTATTCTCTGACCATTTCGGGAGTTATCCTCCTTTGTAATTCCGCTGCGAGTTCTGAAAAACTCATGCGACGGCTTTCAATCAGGTGGTAGTCCCAGACAGCATGCAAATTGGTTTGGCGATTAAAAAAAGTGACAGGGACATCATTGCCTCCCCGGTCACCCGGTTGACCAACATGCAATGGTTGATGCAAATCCCCTACGATGTGAATGAGCATTCTGAGCTGATCTCTTTCTTCCTTAGGAGTAAGTTTACCTGATTTAAGGTTTTCCTTGAGCATAAGCAAAGCAGCAAAAGCATCTCCCGTTTCCTCCTGAATTGAAGGGTCGTATTTTCCATCGACAGTAGTAATCCAATGCCAGGTACGCGTGTAATCGTAGGCGGTATCGGACCGAATTTGATCCATCCAGGTACCAACTGCTGCAATAGATTCATTTTCGAGTACCTGATTGACTCGTTCAAGCGTGCTCGATCGCAATTGCCATTCCGCCAGTTGTCCTATAGTGTAATGACCAATAGGTCCCCAGGCATGTGAATGAGTTGTTGTAAACAGGAAAAAAGCAACAAAAAATAAAAGGGGGAGTAATTTTTTCATCTGATATTTTGGGTGTAAAGATAATAAGAAAGTGGCTGCGGGGATAATTAATACTTTT
>SLKL01000214.1 GCA_007134625.1 Saprospiraceae bacterium | reverse complement strand
TCACATCCCAGAGCATCAGTAACTCTGACAATATATTCCCCTGGTCCTATACTGTCGAGAATTGGACCGGTTACATCATTTGTCCAGATAAAGTTGTACTCTCCGTTAGGGCCTGCCATCCCTCCGCTTGCAGAGACTTCAATTCTTCCATCAGTCTCTCCTTGGCAGCTCTCATCCGATTGCTCAATTACTTCCAATTGTAAGGGGCTATCCGGTTCAAGGATTTCGAACTCAAAAGTTGAAGTACACCCACCTTCGATAGTGTCACTAACAGTCAATGAATAATTGCCACCAAAAAGCGGAGAAATGTTTATTAAATTGCTGTCCACTTCAATATTTGCTAAAGAGTCGCTGAATGTGAAAATAAATTCAGGACCTCCTTCCTGATGCAGATATGAAAGCGTAAAAGATGCACCACCATCCTCACCTCCAAAACAACTCACATTGTTGATTTCAGGAGAAAAGTTAATTTCATTTTCATTGATCACTTCAAATTGATCTGTTCTTGAACAACCATTTCTGTCCGAAGTCGTAAGCATATATATACCCCCGGGAAGATTAGATCTTAAGGTATTTATGGTAGTTTGCATTTCACCCGTTGCCCAGGTGTATCTATATGTATTGCCTGAAAAGGGAGTTCCTCCACTCCCTGCTACTAAAACACTACCGAGAGAGTCACCGGGGCAGGTGTTATCTGTAATGGTTGACTCGATCTCAAGCTGAGTTGTATTGAATACAAATGTGTCAATGTAACTGCAACCACCCTGATCCGTGATATGGTGAAAATAAGTTCCATTTGTAAGATCCTCTATTTTTGTTTCAAAAACACCATCTTCACCCCATGTACTCACAAAATAGATGCCTTCAGGTTGAACCCCGGTCAATTCAATAGAACCGTCTGAACTGTCATGACATGAGGGTGGGTTGACATCAAACTCCGGATTCAGACCTCCAAAATCAAAAATTTCTAAGGTATCCATGGAAAAAATTACTCCATTTTGAGAAAAAGAGTAGACCAGAAATCCGGCAGGTACGGTATTCAATTCAAAAACAGTAGGGCCGGAGAAGGTTGAATCACCCGCAAGTCCGGGTGATTGTAAATGTTGATATTCAAGAGTGACCGGATACTCATCTGTTTCACCAAAAAGCTCAAAGAATACAGTACCATTAGGCAGTGTAGAATCAGCTGCACAACTCCCCACAATATAGGCGAAATTTTCAGATTGAAGGATTTGAATTCCTCCATTATTTACCTCATAATCAATTGGTTCAAAATCCTGAATAATTTCAATTGGTATTGGAAAGTCAGACATATTAATCGGTGCAAAACTGCCGGGTTGACCAATAGGGCGGAAGCAAAGGGAAAACATGCTGCTGCCATTAGCTAAAGTAAAAGGATCACTTGCGTTAAAAAAGTTGAACCTGAATAAGCCCGAATCAACCTGACTAAAACCAAAATTATTTTCGTTCAAGTCCAGAATTGGTGAAATGTCATCTATATCCGTAAATTCAAGAAGAAATGGATTGAAATTTACTGATGCCTGCATGGCTACGATATCTTGAAAGTTTTCCACTGTAATGGAAACACAGACTGTATCACCAATAGCAGCCTCAGTTTCTTCAATTGTGAAAATCACATCATTTTGTGCTAATGCGCTAAATGATAATATGAGGCTCAATGCCGCAGATAGCATAATGTGTAAGGAGTATTTAAGTGGATTTTTCATTTGATGCAGTTTTATAAAATTACCAATATTTTTTGTTTAAAAAACAGTGTTTTCTCAGTTATGATCAGTAGGAAAACGCTTGCAAAAGTACATAATAATTTCAACGTATAAAACTAATTTATATAAGTAGTTTTTTTATTTATACAAGCCTTATTGAGTATCTTCTCTTTTTTGATCACCTAATCTGAATTCAGATCTTATTTAAAGAGAAAAAGTTGCCCGAGCAATTTGTTGAATTTTGGTTTTAAGTCCCGTTTGGTTTTAAAATGGATCCGTTAATTTGAGGTTTTTCGGCAAATAATTTAATGAGGAGATTCCAAAAAGATTTAAAGGGCAATTAAGGTAAAATCCCTTTTGCAGAGAAAATTATCAGAAATCTACTTTTTTTATTGACGTAATACCCTCTTACTGCAATTTCAATGTTTGTTAATTGGAATTCTCGAAGGATTCTTTAATTCAAATACTTCTCAGTACATGACAAAAATTAATGTTGATTTACAAAGCATTGAAAAATAGCAAGTTAAAAGTACTACTATTTCTAAATGAAACTTAATTTTATGATATAGCAATAAGCTAATCCCCGAAATCAGCGGAAAAAATCAGCGTAAATCTGCGGGAAATATACACAAGCACGGATTTTATTTCCCGCTGATAGCGCAGATACTTACGCAGATAAACGCAAATTTAGTCCTTTTTCTAGTTGATAAATTATTGGTTTTCAATACTCTAACTCTTATTTCCACTTTATAATCATTGTTTTGAAAAGGGTTAATTTGATTTTTTGTCGTGTACTCAGCAAATACTTTTAGATACAGGAGGTTTTAGTACTTATTTCCATTTGTTTTTTCTTCCATTTTTCCCGGGATGTTAGTTATCAAGTATTCTATACCGTGGCGCCCGACTACTTCTGATACACCAGATAACAACAATTTTAATCAACTGTCGGCTAAACCCTGTAGCTCGTTCCTTTTACCTAAAAGAATCAT
>SLKL01000210.1 GCA_007134625.1 Saprospiraceae bacterium | reverse complement strand
GCCGCAGGCATGACAATAGAAACATAGTTTTCATATAGTTTCAAATCAGCATTTAAAAATATATGTGTTCTATGTGTCCTATGATCCTATGTGGTTCATTATACTTTTTCTAAGTGTACTCATGGTTTATTTTACACAACTTTCCACTTTCGTTTTTTTATCTGGACTGTCCACTATACGGGATTCTTCAATCAAAAAAATCTAAAAAGAATGCATAAATAAAAGATTGTAGAAATAACACGGTATCCTTAAATTATTTCCAATATCATTTATGCTTTTAATTCGAAAACTCTAATCATAAATCCTTCCGGAGCGATCAATAAAATTACTTCCGGCTTGCTGTGTGCCCATCATTAGAATGTCCTGAATGTTGACATGAGGTGGTTGATTGCAGATGTAAAAGATGGCATTGGCTACATCTTCTGATTTGAGGGGATTGAAGTCCTCATAGATTTTGGCTTTGTTGTTGTCACCGTCAAATCGATTGAGGGCAAATTCAGTTTCTTCCACATGCGCGGGGGAAACCTGACTTACTTTTAGTCCAAACTTATAAAAGTCCAGTCGCATAGATTTGGTCAGAGCATCTACAGCGTGTTTGGTGGCACAATAGACATTGCCCATTGGGTAAGTTTCATGCCCGGCCGTAGAGCAGACATTGACGATATGGCCACTTTTTCTATCTACCATACCGGGGCTGATCAATCTGCTGATATATAATAACCCCTTGACATTGGTATCGATCATGGTTTCCCAGTGGTTATGATCTCCCTGATGCAGCGGAGCGAGACCCTTTGCCAATCCGGCATTATTGATCAGGATATCTACTTTTTTCCAGGCAGAAGGCAGACTATTCCATGCTTCAGCACACGCATCGGCATTTCTAATGTCAAAGCTTAACATTTGGACATCTACTCCAAACTTTGCTTGCAGATCTCCTTTTAGTTCATTCAGTCTTTCTTCACGTCGTCCACAGAGAATGAGCGAAAAGTTGTTTTCTGCAAATATTCTTGCAGTGGCTTTTCCTATTCCTGAAGTGGCTCCTGTGATGAAAACAATCTTATTGTTCATATCCAACCAATTGAGATGTTATGGAATGAAAAATTTCGACGACCTCATCATATACTGATGTTGCCGGACCCGAAAAACCGGTATAGGTATCTATTATCCTGAAATCACTATCGAGAAAAAACGTAGTAGGATAGGCCCTGACTCCTTCAATAGAGGGCAAACTTGCCGCAATGACCTCTCTGTCCAAATTTCCACCAAGTAGTATAGGAAAATCGAGCTTCAAGTCAGACCTATACTTTTCCACCATTCTTAGGGCGGCATTGACATCTGAATGTCTTTCAAAAGCAATTCCAAGTACCTGTACTCCGTATTCTTCTTTTAATTCAGCAAGCAAATTGGAAGCATCTTTACAATTGGCACACCAACTACCTGTGATGTATAAAAGAGTAGGTTGACCGAGAAAATCTGTTTCGGTCACCTCGGTGCCATCTGATTTTTTCGCATTAAATCTGAAAAAATCGTCGGTCAAAACCGTCATGGTTCGGGGATCATTCAGGCTAACCTTATCATCTCTTACGGCTGTCCATGAAGTCTCAAAATGTCTTCCGGAACGGAAAAAGCCTTCGAGTTTCCCCTCTTTTGATTTTTTCGCTCCAAAAAGAAAAGCAAAAACCCCATCGAAGGAGGATAACCATATTTTATCGTCTTCAACCACTCCCTCGAGATAGCGATAATCACCGGCGTCATTGATAAAGGTTCCGGTAATTTTAGTGCCATCCTGACGGAACTCACCAATGGATGTCCTTTCGTTTTCCTCACCGGGATTGAAGGTCACTCTCCATTTTCCGTCTATGTCAATCTGAGGTTCAGACCTCGCAGCGAGTGGTAATTCAAAACGATTTTTTTTCGAATAAAAAGCCTCAAAGGGTATGATATAATTACCTCTTGACGGAACACTCCAAAAGCCCTGCATGATATTTTCTGCATATATCGCCTTAATGAAATTATCCGTTCCGGGAAAACGCATGGTAAAGGTGTCCTTAGCAATGCTCAAGTCGGTTCCAAAGGAGATGTCCGTCACCAAAACTTCCTCTTCTGCATTTTTAAAAATGGCAAAGAGTTCGCCATCTTCGTCATAGCCAACTTCAAAAAGGAATGGGAGGATGTTGTCTTCAATTTTTTCAGCCATCTCACTTAGATCGACATCAGCATGACCAATACCGGGTCTAAAGGTCGATTGTTGGTCGAGATATAACTGACCTCGCCAATGCCCGGGAGGCATTTTTTCAAAAGGCTCTTTAAATTCGATACATGAGTACAAGCTCACAATCCCCAACAGGAGGAAAACCTTCAGGATGTTTTGACTTTTCACAATCATGGCTGTAGTTTTTATCTAAACAAGCAGTGAAATAAAGGGTTGCAAAACCACATTATATTGCATTTGATTCTTCTTTCATCGCTGCCTTATACACTGCCTCTGCTACGCGATACCCCACCGCTTCATTAAGTGAAGAAGGGATAACGTGATCCGCACTAACATCACCGGTACACTCGGCTATCGCATGAGCTGCAGCTATTTTCATTGATGGACTAATGGTCTTGGCTTTGGCATCCAAAGCACCACGGAAGATACCCGGGAATCCTAGCACATTGTTAATCTGATTGGGCAGATCGCTCCTTCCGGTTCCAACTACTGCTGCACCGCCCTT
>SLKL01000417.1 GCA_007134625.1 Saprospiraceae bacterium | reverse complement strand
CTACATTGCAGACATGTCCGCTGTCGTTGATGATTTTCAGGACAGCATTGGTGTGTTTTTTGACAATGGATTTAACAGAAGGAAGAAACATGTAGTCCTCATCTCCCATGAGATAAAGGGTTGGAATGGGTAGTTCCTTCTCCCGAAAATTCTTCATAATTGGATGGATGTTGGTGGTAATTCGGATCCACCTCATAAACTCCTTCTGGTAGAGCTTTTGTGCTTCCCGAACAAAGAGGTTTCTGGATTCTGAGTGCCTTTTTTTCGGCAAAAGTATCCACGCATAAATCCTGTAAATCCACATATAGGGTACTATATGCTTGATTTGTCTGGCTAACCATAAAAGCAACTTGGATCTGGTATTGAATCTGATGATAGCACCGCCCATAACCATAGAGGCCACTCTTTCGGGATATAATTCACCAATAACGCGTATTACAATAGTACCAAGAGAGATGCCAACAAAATGGGCCTTTTCAATGCCCCTGTAGTCCAAAACATCGATGATGTCTTTACTGATCTCCTCAAAAGTATATCGTTTTTTGTTTTTCCATTCCTGAAAAAGATTAGCGGACTTTCCATGCCCTCTCAGGTCAACTAAAACCACATTGAAGTTTTCCTTATAGTCACGTATTTGCTTGAACCAAATCGCAGAACTCCCACCTGCACCATGAATGAGAACTACCCATGGGTATTCCTCTCCCTTGTAGTAGAGTTTATGATATAGTACTTTGTCTGTGGTTTCGCTTTTCAACTCGTTGGTTTAAGTTTAGTTTCTATTTAAAGGCCTTTCACTTTTATAAAACGATGCAAAGGTAATAAATTATCCGATGCAAATTTTCCATAAGGCGGCAATGACTATAACACCAATTGATTCCCATGAGTTTTTAACCATTTGTTATACTTTTTATAATCCGGATCGCATTGCTTTACTAACTTCCAGAATGAGAGTGAATGGTTAGGATGTATCAAATGAGAGAGTTCATGAACAATAACTGAATCTAATACTTCCTCAGGGGCTAACAATAGCTTAGTATTTATACTAATTGTACCCGTGCTTTTTCTACAAGATCCCCAGCGTGTACTCATGTATCTTAAGGATACCTTTTGAGGTTTTGGGAATTGGTGCTTTTGAGCGAGCTCCAGAGTTCTGTTTTGTAAGAAAGGTCTGTAAAATGAAGAAAGCACTTTTTGTACAGCCTTAGACAACTGCTCATCTCTGATTTCACTTGTTGGTTCCGAAACATCAATTTCAAGTTTGTTTTCAGCCCATTTTGTTCTTACTAAACCGTTATTGGAGTTTATCAGACATATCTTCCACTCCCTGTCAAAGCACTTTATCAATTCTCCATGTCTGTATGGCTTTGTTTGAAATTGCTTGATTAAAGAGGGATCACCGGATAAAATCTTTAATGCCCAGTTTTTTCCATGGATAATAAGCTCCTGTCTTTTGGATTCAGCAATTTGAACTGGTATTCTAAAAATGAAAGAGTTTTTCCCCAGCGCATATCTTGCCCCTGACCTATACTCCAGATATATTCTGAGAGGCAGTTGTAGTGATTGGAACTGGATATAGTCATTATAATAATTCCGACCTCGCAAAGCGTTGGTTTTTAGGTTGCCGGGACAGGCCTTAATCTGATTATACGCAACTTGTCAAAAATAAGTATAAAAGGATAGATGGGGTCGAATTCAAACCACTTTACTCCGAAGTTTGGTCGGGAAGCGTGTTTGTGATGATTGTTGTGAAAGCCCTCTCCCAACATCAAAATGTCTATTGGCATCAGATTTTTGGAGGTATCAGAAACTTTGAAATTGGTATAACCGTATTTGTGTGCAAACCAATTGATAATTACCCCATGAAATGGACCCATAACAGCGTGAATAGGAACTAGAAGGAACATCCACCAATGGGTTGCAAAAGCTATATAAAACAATGCGTAGAATACCACCCACATCGCTCTTGTAAGATTGTGCGAAGCAAATGCATCGAAGGCATGCCATTCCGGCACATTTTTCTTAAACTTCTCATCAACTTCAGTTTTCCCTTTAAAAATGCCATCATATACGACTTTCGTTCTCCACATCATACTGAAAAAATTGGAGTCGTATTTTGGAGAATGCACATCTTTTTCCGTATCGGCGTAGGCGTGGTGCATCCTGTGCATAATGCCATAAGCATAAGGGCTTAAGTAGGAAGATCCCTGAAAAAGAAATGATAGGATAAAGAAAAACTTCTCCCAAAAACGGGACATCTTAAACTGCAGGTGAGCAGCATACCGGTGATGAAAAAAAGATTGCGTAAACAACGATAAATACCAGTGAGCCGCGAAAAACAATAATATAACCATATAGATAACTGTAACTTAAACGCAAATTTTTGCGCTTCAAAAAATTTTGATCATCAAAGATAGGGTTTTTTTTTATTTTGGAATTAGTCGGCCTTACACTTAACACAATTTTGACAAAGGATCATGGGGGTGCTTATCTGCTAAATGCTTTATCTTTGCAATTCAAGTTTGAATTATTTTGCAGTTATTGGCAATTTACTTAAATTTGAATTTGAGAAAAACTTGATGTTCTATGTCTGAAATATTTGCAAACATTAGCCCAGTTGAAACTGAAGAAGCAGTATTGGAAGAGGTTATTGACAGCGGTGAAATCGCTGAACTTATAGTTTATAATGATGATCACAACACCTTTGATTGGGTGATTAAGTGT
>SLKL01000238.1 GCA_007134625.1 Saprospiraceae bacterium | reverse complement strand
TTTTTATACCTCAGTAAGCCCGGACTTGAATAATTGAACTGATACCTAAGGGCGACTTTAGCAAATCCGAGAAAATTATAGGATACATCAATATTGGGAGAGATTCTACCCTTTTGTATTTGGTCTTCTTTGTCATTTCTATTTAAGGAAATAAATTGATGTTCCAGACCGCTATGCATTTCAAAATTGCCCTTTTTTAGCTGATATCTCATCCCAGTCACCACATCCCATTCAGAAAATGTAAATGCATTAAAAAAAGTATCCACGGGGGAAAGTAAAGGGTGGGAAATTATCCCTCTTTCTCCGGCCAATGTTTCACTATTCAGATCAGGTGAATAAACATTGACTCTACTGAAAACATCAATATTGGAGAGCGGGCTAATGGTATAAATCGCTCTCAATAGGCCGTAGTGCTCTGCTCTTTTTATCTCTTCATTGTTTCTGATTTGTAGAGACTCCCCATCTAATCCAAATATATCCGGCACCAGTACATTTCTCAAATTATATGTGTCCATCCGATCATCTACACCGGTAGTGAGACGATAAATCGCAATGGTTCGTATTTTTTCCTGCCATTTTTGTATCCACCTTAATTCATGATTGAATGAATACCTTTTGGTTTCCAGGAATTCAAAATTCCGGGTAGATGTCTCACCTATTTTCAAATCGTTGGTATTGCGAATAATAGAAGGAGAGCTTCTGTATTGGAAGCGGTAATTCAAAATCGCATCTCCTGCGGGATTAGTTCTTAAGTCACATTGAACAAAATAATTTTGGTGTTCATCGAAACTCATCATATCTGTTCGTTGCAGCACATTCAAGGTTTCCGGAAAGACGATGGATTGGTTGGTTGCGCGTCTGTTTTTAGTATGTCTGCCCAACCCAATCACATCTACTGAAGCTCTGTTCTCGAATTTATATTTAATCTGCTGAATACCGCTAACAGCACGCTGAAGATAGTGGTTGGTTGACCCCAACATGGATTGCATTTCATTAATATCTCTCATGAAATTTCGGTCTCCTTTCGGATCAAAAGTGTTCATGTCCATACCAACCATACGCATAATATCTCTTCTGGTTAAAATGGGCAGATCGGTAGAGTTGACATCAATGATATTGTTTGCATTAAAATTCGGGCTGTAATAAAACAGATTATTGTGCCCAATATGATGTCGTTTGGCATCGGTGCCGGCTTTTGCTTCACCAAAAAAGAACTGTTTCTTATCCTCCTTCAGATGAATATTTAGTGCGAGTTCATCACTGATTCCCAGGCCTTGTAAAATATTGAAATCGTTATGCGCCTCCAGTACCTCCACCTTGTCCACTGCATCAGCCGGGATGAATTTCACAGCCATGCTTGGATCGCCGGTAAAAAACCGATCGTACTCAACCAAAATAGCCCGAACCACCTCCCCATTATAGGTTACTACATTGTTTCTGTCCACGTGTAGCCCGGGCAATTTATTGAGTAAATCTCGCAGCTTGTCTTCATTGCCTGTCAAAAACTCAGAAACATTGTAAATCACTGTGTCCTTTCTCTGCACCATATCCGGAAATTGATCAGTGATGTGTATTTCATCGATTTCAAAACCGGATTTCACCATTTTGATTGAGATCTCCCGATTGTCCTTATCAGCATTACATTGAAGTGGGACTTCAATTCTATGGTAACCCAAAAAAGCAATATTCAAATTTATTTCCTCACCCTCATTCAGCTCGACTTCCAACCGACCTTGAGTATCTGTAAATAGCATACGCCAAGTGGATTTCCCGGGCTCCTGATAAGAGATGCTCGCATAATCCAACGGTTCACCACTTATGCTATCGGTTATTTGAAGGCTGAATATACAATCTTGTGCAGAAAGATAATGTCCCGCAAACAGGAAAAGTAAGATAATGCTGAAGATTTTGGAAATCATGTTTTATGGTTTTAGATCATGCTTCTTCTTACTAATTTTCTCACCTCAAAATTTTTATCAATTAGAACAGCCTAAGAACTTCCTTTTTATTGAGCAAAGAAAAGTCTATTTTTGTAAATTTTAAGTCATATACCAATACTTCTGGAAAGTACAGGAATATCCCCAAAATTAGGAATAATCAATTCTACAGATCCATCAGTAATACGCGTAATTTGAGTAGCTTCAATTTCTAAAACCCCCCATGTATTTTAAAATTAATCCCGGTAAACCGTATGCATCCATTGGACCGTAGGGAAAAGGGATTTCGGGTGCGAACCACACTTCGACTACAGTGTCAGTAAATCCGGGAGTTTTGAAAATTCCTTCTGCTTTTTGGCATTCTATTCCATTTATTATTGCTTTTTCAGGGAGGATGTTCCAAATCATTTCTCTGTCGTCAAGGGAAAGTTGCCTCCTGCCAAAAGAAAGGTTCTCGGTTACAAAAATACCATCATCCCTATAATAATAGAATTTATGGTCAGATCGAACTAATCCATTAGCGACTCCATGTTCCATATTTGGAGGTGGAAGACCTTCAGGTGAGGTATAAATAGAAGCTCTATTATTAAAGATTAAATTTCCTTTCATTTTAGCCACTAGCCGTTGACCTTCTTCAATTATAATCTTAAAGTCTTCACGTACCTTGTTCTGATTTGGCTCTAAATGCGAACGATCGACAGAATAACTATAAACAACTTTAAATTCAGCTTCTCCTGAATAGAGGTTTTGACTGGAAATCCAGCTGAAACTCATCAAACACATC
>SLKL01000326.1 GCA_007134625.1 Saprospiraceae bacterium | reverse complement strand
TGCTATCATCATAATTTTCTCCGAAATAGTGTAGCAAAAACTTACGGCGACAACCCGAAGTCTCCGCATAGCAAATCATCTCCTCTAAGAGGTGAGCACCCATTTCCCTTTCTGCTACAGTCTTATCTCTCAGGAATTTTTCCAGTTTTCTGATGTCCTTAAAACTGTAATAAGCTATACAGTCCCCATCGAGGCCATCCCGACCTGCGCGACCGGTTTCCTGATAATAATTTTCAATACTTTTTGGAATATCAAAATGGATAACAAAACGTACATCCGGTTTGTCGATGCCCATTCCAAAGGCTATAGTAGCGCAGATCACATCAATCTCCTCCATGAGAAAATCATCCTGAACCTTACTTCGACTTTTAGGGTCCATTCCTGCATGATAAGGTGCAGCCTTAATGTCATTCACCTTTAGAAATTTCGCTACCTCTTCCGTTGCTTTTCTGCTTTGAACGTAGATGATTCCCGATTTACCTTTTTTGGTTTTGATGAACTGAACAATATCAATCAGCGCTTTCGATTTGTCCAATTTAGGTTTAACCTCGTAATACAGATTATCTCTGTTAAATGAAGATACAAACTCCTGCACCTCATCCATCTTCAGGTTTTTGATAATATCCGTCCTAACCTTAGGGGTTGCAGTAGCAGTCAAAGCGATCAGTGGAATATCCTTGTTGATAACATCAATGATTTCCCTGATTTTTCGATACTCCGGCCTGAAGTCATGCCCCCACTCCGATATACAATGCGCCTCATCTATAGCCACAAAAGAAACATCAATGCCACTGAGAAACTCTACATTTTCTTCTTTCGTTAATGTTTCAGGTGCAACAAAAAGCATCTTTGTTTTTCGGCTCTTTACATCCTCCTTTACTTGTCGAACCTGTGTCCGATTGAGAGAGCTATTTAAAAAATGAGCTATATTGTCCTCGTCGCTGTAACCCCTTATAGAGTCCACCTGATTCTTCATCAATGCAATAAGCGGCGAGATAACTAAAGCAGTCCCCGGTAGCATTAGCGCCGGAAGCTGATAACACAGTGACTTTCCACCTCCTGTTGGCATAATAACAAAAGTATCATGACCATCGAGTACACTTTTAATAATAGGCTCCTGTAACCCTTTAAATTGCTTGAATCCAAAAAAGTCCTGCAAGGCCTGTTTGATATCACTAACTCCTGATTCCATCTATATTCTAAATATTTTTTATCAAACCTTTTGCCCGGGCGGCTAAGCGCTCACCTCAAAATTCATTTTTTCACTATTCCCCAAAAGGTCGCCATCCGGGTTTTTCTCATAAAATCTTCGTTAAAGATAAAAAAAGTCGGACAAACAAATTTATTTTTTTTAAATATTTTTCTTTTTCATTTAATCACCATACCCTAATTCCTGCTAAAAAACAACAGGAAGAATGATGAAATCCCTGTAAACATCTCTCTTTGAGACATCTAAGAGTTTGAGGTCTATCGTTTTCACGGTTAAAGAGCTTGCTGATTTAATACTGTTACCCTTAAAATACCACATACCATTAACCCATCCATCAGGCTGTAATGGTCGCATTTTGACCTCCTCTTCGTCTTCGTCCAGAATACTGATTTCCATTTCAAGCCCTGGAATTTCTGCTACAAAAAGTACCAGATCGGGATTCCCTGAAGAATTGCCAATCTGCGCATAATCGTAAAAATTCAAACTTCCCTCCTTTATATTGTAGCGATCATCATTGAAACTTCCCCATCCCACTTTTTCACCTCTGTTTGATAATAAAAAATCATACCCCTCACTATTTTTCTGATGATCAATACGCAGTCCAAAAGGCCGACCCATGAAATAGTACTTTTCTTTTTTCAAAAATATGGTATCCTCCTGCGCTGCAAAATATCGCCATTGCAAATGTTTTTCTCCATTTAAAAAACTACCCTCTTTCAACAGCTCACCACCTTTTGTTTTTTTAAAAAAATCTCCATTAAGCTGATTGCTATCGATATTGGCCTTTATCCGGATTTCAGAATTATTAAACCACAACTTATACCTTCCTGAAAAAACAGAATCAGCGTCTAGACTCATAGAAAGCAAGGTGTCACCGGTTTCGCTAAAAAAAATTTTCTCTAATTCTCCATCTCCCGATAATATTGAAAAAGCGGGATGCGGCTCTTTACTGCAGGCAGAAAATGTAAGCAGCCCAAGGACAATGGTCAGGTAGAAATAAATCTTTGCAATCTCAATCTTCATTAGCCTAAATTCATCGATATTTGTCACACCGGATTAGAAATCCAAAAAATCAACAAAAGTTCAATTGTTCAAAGCTACGACAACAAATTATGAAAAACAAATTCAGCATAGCTCTGCATGGGGGAGCAGGAACCATATTGCGCTCAAAAATAAGCAGTGAAAAAGAGAAAAATATCCGCCTTGGTTTATTAGAAGCTTTGAGAAGAGGGTCGGATATTCTGAGCAAAGGAGGATTGGCTCTCGATGCGGTGACGGAAACCGTGATTATTCTAGAAAACAATCCACTTTTCAATGCAGGAAAAGGAGCCGTTCTGACCCATGACGCTGAATTTGAACTTGATGCTTCCATCATGGATGGTAGTGATAAGTCGGCAGGTGCGGTATGTGGCCTACGAAATATAGCCAACCCTATAGCTGTCGCCAGGAAAATAATGACCTCCTCCGATCACATTCTTTTATCTGCTAAGGGGGCAAAGCGATTCGCTGAGGA
>SLKL01000219.1 GCA_007134625.1 Saprospiraceae bacterium | reverse complement strand
TTACTTCCTCATCTCGGTAAGTGGTACTGAACATTTTTGAACAGGGATTACTCCAACTTGCCGTAAAATGAACAAGTAGTCTTTTTTGCTCATTTTCAGCTTTTTTTCTCGCTTCAAGGAAATGAGGTGAGCTCAATAGGCTTTGGCCAATAGTTTCTGTTACAACAGAACCCAGGAAAAATACAACTAACAGGTATGGAAAGTACGATTTCATGATATTAAGAATTTTAATCAATTGTTTAAAACTGCTTTGTAGTTTCTTACATATCAAAAACTATTCCAATATGATGTGAGTAGATGTTTTTTTTAGAAAAAGTTTAAAAGAATGGAGATGTCCATAGGTCACTTTGATGGTTAATGTGAGCTGAGGTTGCTGATGTTCAGCCATTTACATTAATCAGCTTGAAGAAGTTGTTTTGGTTTAATAGGAACCATAAAATCTACGGAGAAACCACTCGCCAAAAAGGAACAGCATTAAGGCGATACATATCCAAAACAGATTAAGGACGAGATTAGTCCGCAATGAATTGTGAACTACGGGTCGGAAATCCCTTCCTTCAAAGATCAGATCACTGAGTCCTTCCAATTGGTCCGGATAGATTAGCTGACCGTTTTGAGATGAAGCCAAAATTCTTAGTAAGCTGTGATTGGCGCTTAGATTGATAGCCTCCAATTCTATAGGTCTGACAGTAAAAGCTCCTTCTGCGGTAAAGACTTCCATGCCTGTTTCAAGTTGGGCATTATACCGATATTCACCCGGTTGAAAAGGTCCAGTGCTGAGTATGTAGTGATCATCTCTTCTGTCAAAGACATAATCAAAGCTATTGTCCTGATCGTCAGTAATCGTTAGCTTTAAGTCAAACTCATTGATTCTTTGAAAACTGGCGTTGTAATATTCTGCCTCAAAGATTACGGGTTCATTCTCATCGAATAAATTATCGTCTGTAAAAACCCTGAGCCTTCTGTCATCCTCTACTATGCTGAGATATTGAATGGTTTTTTGGATAATATCAGAGGTGGCATCAGTGTTACCAAAAGACGAGAATTCATAGAGTCTCCAACGCCACAGGCCCTCTCCGGTCAAAACACCAATACGTCTGTTGTTGATTTCACCGACGGCAAGTAGTGGCATATCGGTATCAACTTGTCCTATACGCTGATAGAGTAAAACATTTGCAGCGGGACTGTATTCATATTGCCCAAATGGACTACTCAGGGGTACAAAAGATCTGAACCTGCCATATAGTTCACTGTCAAAGGAGAATGGGTTAAATTGTGAATTGACAAGTGGTATGGCGTCATTTGTTCGACCTCTGCCACCGCTTATTTCCACCAAATCCTGATTTCGATTGAATTGAACGATATTGGATTTGCTGCCCAGTATAAAAAATAGCGGTTTCCCTGATTCTATTGCTGCTCTGGTTATCTGCTGACTGTTTCGTACAGTAGATGGCAATTGATGCAAAATAACCAGATCGTAGTCATCAAAGTCCCCCGACCAATTATTGGTAGTGTAAAGGCTTACCTCATAGTTTTTATAGCCCTCTAACAATGATTTAATAGTTCCAAGGTCGGGATGTGGTGTAGCTCCCAGAATTAAAATTTCCTGTTTATTATCCAATACATCTACAAAAAAGTCACGAGTGTTATTTTCTGTACTCAATTCACCTTCTATTGGTGTCAATACTACTCGATATCTTTTCAGACCGGGACTGTTTGCTTCAGTTATGACCTCAAAAGTCTGGAAAAAGTCAGCCTGATCTATATTGATTTCTTCTGAGTGAATCATATTCCGTTCTCCGCCAGACCCGATCTCAAATACCTGCAATTGTGAACTACTCCCCGCTGCCATCACAGCAGAAACATCCACCTGAAAACTAAATTTTTCTCCGAGATAGGCAATGCGGTTGTGAAGCACTCTTCTTACCAGCAGGTCTTTTCTTACGGTAGTATCTCCGAGTGCGACAAAATGCATTGGAGCTGAATGTCTTATTGGTGTATAAATGGGATTCCCTCCGCGGTTGACTATTCCATCTGTAGCAATTAATACACCTGCCAGATTTCTGCCATCATAAGTATTGTTGATGTACTCTAAAAGAGAACTGATGTCGGTACTTCTGTCAGAAAAGTCCATTTCGGAGACATCCCCATCTCTGACTTCTTCCCCAAATAAAATAAATTCGCGATCCAGTCTGTAGTCACTTCCGGCATCAGCCAGATTATCCATTAAATCTCTTAACTCCAGGCTGTCCTGCACCATTGAGAGCGATGCACTGTTGTCAGCTGCTATTACCCATACTGGATCCTCTTCAGTACTCACGAAGTATTTTAAGAGGGGAGCCAAAAGTAGCAGAGCGATTAAAGTCACAGCAAGAGACCTCAGTATGAAGAGCAGTCGCGTAAGCCAGGACCCTTTGTCACTGAATTGACGAGATTTATAGTAATGAAGCGTTCCGTATATTAAACCTGCAGCGAGACAAATAATTACCATCCAGGCAGGGTACATTAGACTAAGTCCTTCCAAAATTCATTTTTTAGTTGGGCAAAAATAAGACCTTTGATGGAACGCAGGAAAAAGATCAATAGTTTTTGAGCGCTGTGGAGATTTTAATTGAGTACTTTGAACCCCCGTCCAAAATTAATCGACCTTATGTCATTTCCTTACAATCCTGCTTTCTTTGAAATCTCCAACATTCGATCGATGCATGTTCTGGCTTTTCGGATAACTTCCGCTTCCAGAGTGATTTCAGGAAGTTCATGTTTTAGGGTTACATAGACTTTTTCCAGCGTATTTCTTTTCATGTGCGGACATTCATTGCATGCACAGTTGTTTTGAGGGGGTGCTGGAATAAAAGTTTTTTCCGGTGAAGCCTTTTTCATTTGGTGGATAATGCCTGGTTCAGTTGCTACAATAAAGGTCTTGACATCACTTTGCGTAGTGTAGTTCAGTAGTGCACTTGTGGAACCGATAAAATCTGCATTCTCCAATAATTCCGGTTCACATTCCGGGTGAGCGATAAGCCTGGCTTCAGGATGCCTGATTTTAAGTTTATGAATTTTCTCGTTGGAAAAAATTTCATGCACCATACAGCTGCCATTCCATAAAATCAAATCTCTGCCGGTTTTGCGAATCAGGTATTTCCCCAGGTTTTTATCCGGAGCAAAAATGATGGGGGTATCCTTATCAATGCTATTAATTACATGGACCGCATTTGAAGAGGTACAGCAAATGTCCGTCTGTGTTTTTAGCTCAGCTGTACAATTCACATAGGCGACAACCATAGCTCCCGGGTGGGCTTCCTTAAATTTTGCAAATTGATCCGCAGGGCAGGAGTCGGCTAATGAACAACCTGCATGTAGGTCCGGGAGTAATACCTTTTTATCAGGAGACAGAATTTTAGCTGTTTCTGCCATAAAATGGACACCTGCAAACAAGATGATATCTGCATCTGTTTCAGCTGCTTTTTGTGATAGTTGGAGGCTGTCACCTATGAAGTCTGCGATATCCTGAATTTCACCTTCCTGATAATAATGCGCCAGAATGACTGCATTTTTTTCCTTTTTGAGGCGTAGGATTTCTTCTTTTAGATTCAGGGTCGGATTGGTATCGATATCCAGAAACCCTTTCTCTTCTAATCTGTCAATGGCTAATTGTAAACTCATTTTTTTATTTCTCTTGATACTAGCTTAGAATATAAATTACCTTTTCAGGAGATATTTTTTAACTGCAAAAATAGAACGCTGAAATGAAAGAGTTAGTTGGTAATTAATAAGAAATCTATTCCTCCTCTTCCCAATCAGAGATTTCCAAATATGTTAAGGCTGAAGTGAATCTAATGGAAATGAGAAATGGAATCCAAAAAAATAGAAACAAAAGAGGAAAGCCCATAAATAGGCTAAATAGTGCTAAAATTACAAAAATCCAATAGGCAATATATAGTTCTGAATTAATTCTTGTAAAATACTTCTGATAGATCGATAAAGTTATCATTATTATGAATTGAAAAAGCCCGATTGGGATCATCAAAAATAAAACAATTGCGACGATCAAAATCATTGTATCGACATTGCCTAAAATCAGAAAGACTGCTGCAATAGACAACGAGCCCAGTATCAAATAGAAAAAACCTCTGTTGATTTGGTGTGCTTTTTTGAAAGCCCTTGTAATTTGATTATAATCGGGCTTGTCCATGATTAAAGTCTTATGTTGAATAAAGTGTTTTTTCGATGTAGCTGAAATTCTTTTTAGTTTTTTACCCTAAATTACCTGCAAAATAAAAACCGCCGGTACCTTATGAATGTTGGGAATCCTCTCTTTTTTCCAATCAGCCACACTCATAGTTCTGATAAAAGCCTCGGGAGAGTGGATACCTGCTGCGATACAAAATAGTGTGGAGTTACTAAGGTGATTCTTCATAGCATCCAGAATTTGACCGTTTCTGTAGGGCGTTTCGATAAAAATATGTGCGCCTTTGTCCTTACACGATTGATGTTCCAATCGTTTTAAATCTCTGCCTATGAGCTCTTTTTTAGGGCTTAAATAGCCGTGAAAAGTAAATTGTTGACCATTTAATCCCGATGCCATTAATGCAAGTAAAATAGAGGATGGACCGATTAGTGGAACAATCTCTGCTTTCATCTGATGGGCTCTGAGGCAAATTTCCGCTCCCGGATCTGCTATGCCCGGGCTGCCTGCTTCAGAGAGTAAGCCAATATTTTGACCTTTGGATAATGGAGCTAAATCCTCGTCAAGGTATATGTATTCTCTTTTTTTGGGGATTTCAACAAATACAAGTTCACTAATGGGTTTGGGGTGATTGATCTGTTTGATAAATCTGCGCGCTGTTTTGGCTCTTTCGCAAATAAAGATATCCAATGATCGAATACACTCCAAGGTGTGCTCCGGCAAATAGGGGAGTGGTCCTTCACTGATTCCGGATGGTATGAGGTATAGTATTCCTGCTTTATTCATGATTCTTTGGCGTTTCCTTCTTTTGTTCCAATTGTAGCCATTTTTTTCGAGAAAAACAAGCTGATAAGAATGGGGGGGATATTCACTACAAAAAGTACCATTAAGCTATTATTGTTGTTAAGCCCCTCAAAGCTGTATATCAAAATCATGAAAATCAGTACAAATAAAGAGATTACCCAGTATGCTATAAAGAGTCTGTTCATTTTTACAGTAAATAATCGTCTATAAAATAAATAGCTGACCATTAAACTGAACTGGTAAACACCCAATACGCTCCAAAATGAGAATCCAAAAAAGATAATCGCTAAATCGTAATAACTTTCTATCAATCTACCTGTAATGGCAAAAGTCAGTAACATCAGGATTACTGTGAAAACAACTAAGAAGTAATTCAGCAAGTAAAAGAATCTGAGCCATCTGTGTTTTCGTTCGCTTCGTTCTGCCATGATAAAAAGTTTAACTGATTATCCCACAGATAATTTCCCTGCCCCTTGCTCTGTTTCTGAATTCACATAGGTAAATCCCCTGCCAGGTACCTAAGGCAGGTCGATGGTTAATTATAGGCAATGAAACTGAGCTTCCAAAAAATGAGGCTTTTACATGAGCCGGCATATCATCTGGACCTTCAAAAGTATGTTCGAGACCGGGTATATCTTCCGGAACTATTCGATTGATGTATCGCTCAAAATCTCTCCTCACTGTGGAATCTGCATTTTCATTTATGGTAAGCGCTGCAGAAGTATGTTTGATGAAAAAATAAAGCAGTCCGTTTTCAGGTAATGGTCCTGCCTCCCTGAGTAAAATATCTGTTATGAGGTGAAATCCTCTTGAAAAAGGTGGCAGTTGGATGCTTTTATATTCCATTGATTTAAAATTTAGAGAAAAGCTCCGGTCTTGAAATTCTCGGACAAGCCAACTGACCAAAGTAGTAATTCACACTAATGATTCCAAAGGCATAGCTGTCATTTCGGGTGGCATCACCTCGCTGCCTTCCGGGCTCACCTATTGCTTCGGGGCTTCCACCCTCTATGGATCGATCAGAGAGTGCTACTGCAATGTCGCCCCTCAGTCTCCTCACCTCCGCAGGGTTAGGATAAGTCGTACTCACATCATCCAGATAGTCCGTGAAGAGTAATCTCGCATTGACTTCCACATTAATACTCCACCTGTAGTTGATAGAAAATTTGAGTCCGCCCCCATATACAATGGCCGGTAAAACTGAGAGATACTCTTCACCTCTTCTTTGCCCTTCAGTCCCCAAAGGACGGAGTTCATGCCAAACACCATCGAGTTCTGCTTTGGGATTGAAATGAAAAACACCAAGACCCAGAGAAACATAGGGTGAAAAAAAGTAATCACGATGTCCGTGTACAAATCTGAAGAAGTTGAATTCAAACTGACCGGATGCATCAAATATATTGGACTTGAAACTCAGGTTTCTCGCTAATTGAAAGGAGTTGGTTGACCTTGCATCATCTCCATCAATCTGACCATAGCTTAGTGCAAACCGCATTGCAAGACGGTCATTAAAGTTGTATCTTCCCAAAAGACTTACTGCAGGACCGGGATGTCCAAGATCAAAATTGGGATTCAAATCACCAAAGTAGTAGGATACACCTACACCGGCTCCGACCTCCCATCCTCGTTGAGCGAAGAGGTTTACGGATAAAAGAAATGATACGCTCAGGAATAAAATAACTGTTCTCAAAAACTAATTTTTTGCAAAAGTAAGCACATTCACTAAATTGACTGAAACAAAACGAGGTAATTGATTTAATATTATCGCATACAGTCTATTGGCCTGTATTTCAAAACAAGTTTAGCGTGGTCCTCTTTTTTTACATCAAATTTTAAAAAAGAGACTTTTATTAAGGGACGACAATTACGAAATCTCTTCTTTTCTCTTGTAATAATAGTAGGTCTCGTGTTGAGTTCTGATATTCAGATCGCCTGTTCCCGTTCGATAGCTGTTGATTTTTTCAAAATGTAAATCTCTTGATTTTACATTATCCCGCAACTGAATATTCAGGAGATCTAATATTTCTTCCTTAATTTGGGGATCAAGAATGGGTACTACTGTTTCTATTCTATAGCTCAGGTTTCGAACCATCCAGTCAGCGGATGAGATGTAAACATCTTCTTCTCCTCCGTTGTGGAATACAAAAACTCTTGCATGTTCTAAAAACCTGTCCACTATGCTTATGGCATTGATTTTTTCACTAAAGCCCTCAACTCCGGGAACCAGTGAATTAATTCCCCTGATGATCAAATCTATTTTTACTCCTGCATTATGTGCTTCATACAGAAGTTCTATCATTGCGGGATCCTGCAGGCTATTCATTTTTAAAATAATTCCTGCTGTTTTTCCATTTTTTGCAGCTTCTATCTCTTTTTTTACCAGCCGCACCAACTCAGCTCTCAGATTAAATTGCCCAACAAGTAAATATTCGAAATTCTCTTTAGGTAATTTTACTGTTTCCAAAAAGCGAAACAATCTGGCAACCTCAGAAGTAATTCTTTTGTCAGCGGTAAACAATCCCAGGTCGCTATAGATTTTTACGGTGTCTTCATGAAAGTTTCCCGTACTGAGATAAGTGTACAACACAGGCTGATTGTCTTCCAACTTGCTAATAAGTGCAATTTTTGAATGGACTTTTAATCCCGGAAAACTGTAGTGGACATTTATCCCTGCCTTATGCAGTTTTTCTCCCCACATTAGATTCATTTCCTCATCGAATCGAGCTTTTACCTCAATAAAAACTGTCACCTGTTTTCCTGCTTTAGCTGCTTTAATCAGTGCTTCCATAATTCTGGATTTGCGAGCAACTCTATATTGGACAACTTTTATATGGGTGACATCGGGGTCCGATGCTGCTTGTTCGAAAAACCTGATTACCGATTCATAAGAGTGATATGGCGGGTGATTCAAATGGTCTTTCTTTCCAATAGCATCAAAGATGCATGCTGCCTCTTCCAAAGCCGGATAGGGGATGGGTGGCATGGGATGGTTTTTTAAGTGATGCATATCAAAATCGGGGAATTTAAAAAAGTCCGAATTGTTATGATATCTACCTTCTTGTAAAATGTCAAAGGGTTCAAGTGAAAATAATTCCATCAAATAGTCCAACATTTCAGTAGGCATGCTTCTATCGTAAACAAATCGAGAAGCAGGACCAACATTTCTCTTATTTAGACTTTTCTTAATCTTTTCTATTAAATCGCCTGAGTATTCATCGTCAATATACAGCTCTGCGTCCCTTGTTAATTTTATGGAGTAAGAATCAATGATTTTATAACCAGGGAAAAGGTATTTTTCAATACTGTGACGAACAATTTCATCCAGAATTATAATATCTTTTTTCTCCCCAATGGAAGGAAGCTGAATAAATCGTGGCAAGTGATCAGATGGGATTTTTACTATGGCATATTCTTGATTTGGTGTGGTTTCTGCGTCCTGGGTAGTCTCTTGTAAAAGGATAGCGAGATATAGTGCACCATTATTTAAAAATGGTCGAACTTTGAAGTCAACCAAAAGAACGGGTTGTACGAAAGGTAGCATGTTTTCCTGAAAAAACTCATCGATAAACTCCATTTGTTGCTCGGATAGCTGATCCTTTCTGAGCAGTTCAATATGGTGTGTTTTTAACTCCGGGAGGATTTCATCCTCAAAGATTTCATTGAATATGATTTGTTGCTGATTCACTATTTCTACTACATCCTTAAGGATTTGTCTCGGATCAAAGTCCAGCCTCTTTCGCGTTTTTTTTCCAATCCGATGTAAATTTCGATTGTTGGCAACCCGCACGCGAAAAAATTCATCCAGATTATTGGAGTAGATGGCGAGGAATTTAATTCGTTCAAACAAAGGCACTGCCGGATCGCGTGCTTCCTGTAATACACGATAATTAAAGTCTAACCAACTGATATCACGATGTGTATATGGAATGTCTAATTTGCTTTGTCTTGAACTTTTTATAGTGGAATATTTCATTTTTTATACCTTTACATTATCTTTACACTTTGTTAAGAAGACGTTGAACAGAGAAAACTCAATATTAGGAATTTTTAAAGTTGTAGGAAAAGTTTTTTATTTCTTTTTTCAACTTTTGATTCTTAAATTGCGTTAAGATTCTGTTAAGCAAAGTGTCAGGATCGATTTTTGCTTTTTGAAAATAAACATAAACCAGTGAAACCATGAGGTTCGCGATAAAGTACACCTTATTTGTCCTCGTAACCATAATCTCTCTCGGATTATTCGCGAACTTATGGGTGGTCAGCCATGGTCTTGATAATCTTTTCTTTGAAACTGATAGTATTGAGCACAGCGCAGTAGGTGTGGTGTTGGGAACTTCAAGCAGTCCGGATGGAGTGAGAATCAATAGTTATTTTGAGGAAAGAATGGAGGCTGCTGTCAGGTTGTACGAAAAAGGGAAGGTCAACCACCTGCTTGTAAGCGGCGATAATAGCAGTATATATTACAATGAACCAAGGGATATGCGCAACTATTTGATTAGTCGTGGTATTCCTGCTGAAGATATTACTTTGGATTACGCCGGTTTCAGAACCTACGATTCGATGCTGCGAGCAAAGGAAATATTTGGACTCAATGATTTTATAGTTATTACTCAAAGGTATCACGGGTCGAGGGCGCTTTTTATCGCTAAGAAAAATGGAATGTCAGCCCGGGTATATGTCGCCGGTGATCCAAGTGGTGGTGTCAGTAATAAGCAAATGGTTCGCGAATGGATGGCGAGAATTGTCGCTGTCATGGATGTGATTACTAACCGCAAGCCCAGATTCTACGGTCCTCCTGAATTTATTAATACAGATGTCTGATTTTCGTAAAAAACTTATTGCCGGTAACTGGAAAATGAATGTTCTTCCCTCACAGGCTGAACATCTTGTCAATGAAATACTCAATGGTGCGTCAAATGCCGATTGCGATATTCTCTTTATTCCTCCATATACTCATTTACATTCTCTTAGGTCTTTGATTCAAAATCAAGGGTCAGTCTTTATTGGCGCACAAAATTGCCATCAGGAAAACTCCGGTGCTTTTACAGGTGAAATTTCTCCTGAAATGCTGAAAGATCTGAATGTTGACTTTGTCGTTTTGGGGCATTCAGAGAGAAGGCAATATTTTGGTGAGAATGATAAGCTAATTAATCAAAAAATCAAATCTGCACTTGCACAAAATCTTAAGGTCATTTACTGCTGCGGCGAATCTGAATCAGAACGGGAGGCCGGTAAACATAAAGATTTAATCGAAATGCAAATAGCTGCTGCATTTAGTGGTATCAGCGAAAAAGAACTCTCCCAAATCGTCATTGCTTACGAACCCGTTTGGGCAATTGGTACAGGAAAAACAGCCTCACCTGAGCAAGCTGAAGATATGCACAATTTCATCCGCGTGCTTCTTTCTAATATGTATTCTGAAACTGCAGGAAATAAGTTGAGAATTCTTTATGGAGGCAGTGTGAAAGGTAGTAATGCCTCTGATTTACTTAGTCGTCCCGGAATAGATGGTGCACTTGTAGGTGGCGCAAGTCTTAAAGCGGACGAATTCTGTAAAATCATTAATGCTGCGAAGTAATTCCTTTTTTCCTTATTATAGTTAAATACTCCTCATTTTTTTATGATTTTGATCTCAGAATCATAAAATGGATTGGTCTGTCTTATCATTTTCCATCTTTAATCACTTAAATTGAGATGGTGGCGAATATTTTTTAAAAAAATCATCAAATTAATTACAGTCCAGAATTCAGCAATATCAAGGGCTCTAAAAAAAATTTCAATTTTATATGATTTTTTTTT
>SLKL01000081.1 GCA_007134625.1 Saprospiraceae bacterium | reverse complement strand
TAAATATTCCTGAAATAAGAACCTTTACTTAGTTTAATTAGAATTAAGGATCGATCTAGTTCGTAAAATCCTACTCTTTCAATTCTCCTGCTTCCAGTTTAACAATTCTGGCAGGAAACTTATCCAAAACTCTGTAATCATGAGTAGCCAGTAAAATCGCAGTACCCATTTCTTTATTGAGTCTATTGAAGAGGTACATGATTTCATCAGTCATAAAGGGATCTAGATTACCTGTTGGCTCATCTGCGATAATCACTGCAGGATTATTCAGGATTGCCCGTGCTATAGAAAGTCGCTGTTGTTCCCCACCGGAAAGCATAGGAGGATAAGCCTTTATTTTGTGCTCAAGACCTACCCATTCCAGGACCTCTTTAATGCGGCCTTCACGTTTGTTTTTCGGATAGCGTGTAGCTCGTAAAACGAAGTTTAAATTATCAGCGGCGTTAAGATCGGGAAGCAATTTAAAATCCTGAAACACCATTCCAATCTGCCTTCGGTAAAGATGTAATTTTGATGGTTTAAGTCGGGACAGATCAACTCCTGTAACAAAAGCTTTACCCCTTTTCACAGGTTGGGCACCATACAGGCATTTCAAAAATGTAGATTTCCCACTACCGGTAAAACCAACGAGATAAACGAACTCAGATGGATACATTTTGAAATTAATATCCGTTAACACAGGTACTTTATCATAATATAGATCAAGCCCGGCTAAATCAACTACTGGGAGCTGTTGTTCCTCCATTTACTTTCTACTTTAATTTGTATTCTTTTGAGGCAAAAATCACCTTCTCAACTCAAATCACAGGTGGTTTTTCATCAAAATTCAGCACAATTTCTTACACCTAAGTTCAGATTTACGGTGCCATGACATAAATCTATGTCGATAAGTACTTTAAAATTTAACTAATACCAACTACTTCTGTAATTTTGCATAAAGTTAAAAAGAAAAGATTATCTGCACTTTATTAATGTGAAATTAGTTTACATATTGTTCGGATTCATTTTCAAATACACACCTAGAAAAACAAAAGAGAGAAATGAAAAAAATACACATCGTAGCAGGTTTACTTCTAATTGGTGCTGTTGTTCTACTTATTATCAGCACTAGTGACTTAGGAACCTATTATACTTTTAGTGAAGCTGAATTACTTGAAGACAACAGAAATGTTAAGGTTATTGGTTTGCTATCCAAGGATAAAGAGATGGTTTACCGACCCGAGATTGACCCCAATCGTTTTTCTTTTTACATGACAGACGAAGCAGGAGATGAGAGGCAGGTGGTTTTGTTAAGTGAAAAGCCTCAGGACTTTGAAATGTCAGAGCAGTTAGTATTGACAGGTAGATTCATTGACGGTGTTTTCACCGCGAGAGAAATGCTAATGAAGTGCCCATCAAAGTATCAGGATGACGAGATCTTTGTAAGATCTGATATTTAATCTCAACTTCCCGACATGAATGAAATTCAGTATATAGGTGAAACCCTTTGGCCACGCCATTTGGGACAACTTTTGATAGTTACGGGCTTTGTTACCGCAATAGGTGCAGCAATAGCCTACTTTTTTTCCGAAAAAAATAAAGAAGAATTAATAAACAATCCCTGGTTAAAAACCGGAAACTGGGCCTTCACTGTACATGGAGTAAGTATTATTGGCTTGATGGCGCTCATTTTTTATGTAATGCTCAACAAAATGTATGAGTATGCATACGCATTTAACCACGTTTCAGATGATTTGCCATTTAAATATATGTTCTCTGCATTCTGGGAAGGACAGGAAGGTAGTTTCTTACTCTGGATGTTTTGGCACATTATTTTAGGGTGGGTACTCATCTGGAAGGCCGGTCATTGGCGGGCTCCGGTGATGATGGTTCTCGCACTCATTCAGGTATTTTTGACTTCGATGATATTGGGTTTCTATCTGCCTTTTGGAGACGGCTCTTCTAAAATAGGTATTAATCCCATTATCTTACTTAGAGAGGTTCAAGATGCGCCTATTTTTGCGAATGCAGAGTATCTGGAATTAATAACAGGTAGTGGGTTAAATATTCTACTTCAAAATTATTGGATGACCATTCACCCCCCTACTACTTTCCTCGGTTTTGCTTCAGCAGCTATTCCATTTTGTTTTGTAGTGGCTGCGCTCTGGCGAGAAGATTATAAAGGCTGGTTAAAACCTACTTTAAAGTGGGCACTTTTCTCTGGTTTTATTCTTGGTACCGGTATTCTAATGGGCTCCGCATGGGCTTATGAAGCATTAACCTTTGGTGGGTATTGGGCCTGGGATCCAGTGGAAAATATGTCGTTGGTCCCCTGGTTAATTCTCATCGCAGGTATCCATACCAATCTGATTGCAAAAAGCACAGGGCACTCCATTCGGGCAACCATGATTTTTTATCTTCTTGCTTTTTGCCTGGTGGTTTATTCAACCTATTTGGTAAGAAGTGGAATTCTGGAGGACACCTCTGTACATGCCTTCACTGAAATGGGGTTGGAAAACCAATTGGTTATTTTTATTTTATTTTTCCTTTTCCTTGGTTTGGGTTTGTTTTTTAAGCGCTATAAAAACATACCTACAGTCCAAAAAGAAGAGGATTGGAATTCAAGAGAATTTTGGATGTTCATTGGTGCTATGGTAATAGCTATCGGTTCTGTACTGATCACTTACAGTACTTCTCTACCCGTTTTCAATGCCATCATTCAAACTTTTGATCCGCTATATGCTTCAAGG
>SLKL01000207.1 GCA_007134625.1 Saprospiraceae bacterium | reverse complement strand
CTTCCAATGTAATTTTTTGCCGTAGATACAATTGGGGATTCAATTCCACTTTCAGCAGGCAATTGCTGAGTCATTCGACCGGTTGAACTACAGGAGGTAATCAAAAAACTAAACAGTATAAATCCAATGGCAAAGAGTAGATAATAAACTCGCATAAATCTAAAGCATTAAGGTCTATCAGGCACAAAGTTAATGCTTTTTATATTAAAAAAGTTTATAATGTGTTAAATTTCTACACTAAATTTATCTCTGTCATTAAGAAAGGGGAAGCGCTTGCGGAATGCCGTCAATTCTGAACGATCGAGTGTTACACTTAGAATGCCCACTTTATCCTTCAGGTTTGCCATGACTTTTCCGGAAAAATCTATCATTTGAGTATCTCCCCGATAGGGGATTTCCTTCCCGTCGATTCCGATCCTATTTACTGCTGCGACATAGGACAAATTTTCAATAGCTCGTGCCCTGAGTAATTGATTCCATGCGTAGGCGCGCATTTTTGGCCAATTCGCTACATAAATCAGCACATCCGTATCATCTGTATTTCTGCTCCATACAGGGAACCTCAGGTCATAGCAGATTAATACCTTGATTTTCCACTCTTTGTAATCAATAGTCAATAGCCTGTTGCCGGGCGAGAAAACACCATCCTCACCTGCATAAGAAAACAAATGCCTCTTGTCATAAAAATCAATATTTCCATCGGGATAAGCTATTATGGCGCGATTGTAAAATGAGTTTTTCTCTTTTATGATAAGACTACCTGTGATCAAAGCTTCATGAGTACGGGCTTGATTTTGAATCCATTTCACGGCATTACCTGACATTTCCTCTGCTACTGACTGAGCGTTCATGGTAAAACCCGTCGTAAACATTTCGGGAAGTACTACTACATCGGTATGAAGCATTTTACCAAGTAGCTTTTCGGCCATGAGCAGGTTTTGCTCAGGCTTTTCCCATGCCAAATCCCATTGAAGGAGAGATATTCTTAAGTTTTGCATAATGTCGGCTTTTTATGGTTGATAAAGGTTTTAGGATCTGTTTAAAAAAGCAATAAAAATGTAACTATTCAATAGAGACTCTGAAAGGATGCGACATCTAAGGTCGTAAATAGTTTCATAAAAATAATGGCAACAGACAGATAAATGTATAATAAATCATATTCAATTGAAATGATCTCAATGTAGTAAAGAAAATAAGAGACCACTAAGGGTCCATAAATTTTACAGTTTTTAGGAATCGGTGTGCTCATGGAGAGTGAAGAATTAAGTTGTGTCAGAATGGGTAACATTTTTTAAGAAACATTTAAACAAGAAATTAACATTTTACAACTTTTCGAGTTATATTTGTAATATTATTACATTTTTTAAGACAAAAAGCAATGATAGTTAATTTTTCGGTTAAAAATTATCGTTCGATAAAGAATAAAGTTACATTAACATTTGAAGCTTCTAACTCAGATGATTTAGAAGATTACTTCATTATTGATGGAACAAAAGATTTAAGACTATTAAAATTAGGTCTTATCTATGGAGCAAATGCTTCAGGAAAAACTACTATATTAAAAAGTTTAGAATTTTTGCAGGACTTGATCCTTGAACCTGCTAAAAAAAAGACTGAACTTATTGAGTTTAGTCCTTTCCTGTTTGATAAAGAATCAAAAAATGAGAATACATTTTTCTCAATTGAATTTCTACAAAACAATGTGAAATACCTTTATAATATTGAATTAAATCAGAGTTCGATAGTATTTGAAGAACTTTATTATCACCAACCTAAAAAGGCTTTAGTCTTCCGTAGAAACACAGAAGTCTCAAAACAATTAACAAACATTGAGTTTGGAAGTAAAATTAAAATCAACAAATTACATAAGTCCACATTAGAAGCAAATACCCTATGGAATAATACTGTTTTAGGAGGTTATATAAAAACCAACTTTGATTCAAAAGAACTTCAAGAAACAGTAGATTGGTTTGAAAATAAATTAAAACCAATGATTTCTTCAAAAACTAGTCTGTTAGGTTTTATATCCAGCAGAGTAGAAAATGATAAAATCAGTAAAAACGACATTGTCGAATTACTAAAAAGAGCAGACTTTAATATCTCTGATGTAATAATAAGGAGCGAGGAGACCAAAATTGATGATGACATTTTGGATTTTATCAATAAAAAAACTTTAATGTCTAATGATAAATTAGACAAAATAAGAGAAACGGGTAAAATTGAAAAGAAAGAAATATTTTTTCAGCATTCATTAAGTAATAATAACTTTTTATTGCCATATAATGATGAATCTCAAGGAACCCAAAGATATTATCAGTTTAGCGGACTATTAAGTTTAATGATAAACAATGAACTTATTGTTCCAATAGATGAAATAGAATCTTCACTACATCCTGATTTATTAAAACATTTTCTTTTGTCGTTTTTGGTTAATTCAAAAAGATCTCAGTTAATAGCAACAACTCATCATAGAGAACTTTTGATTGAAAAGGATATACTGCGTTGTGACTCAATTTGGTTTACAGAGAAAAATGATGAGGGCTGTACAGAACTATTTTCTCTAGATGACTTTGATTCTTCTGTGGTTAGAAAAGATACTGGGTCTATATTTAATGCCTATAAGACAGGTAAATTAGGAGCAGTTCCAAATTTAAGTGACTATTATATTGAATTGGAAAATGGCTAGAATTAAACACAAAAGAACCCAACATAGAAAAGGCAAAAAGACCTATT
>SLKL01000045.1 GCA_007134625.1 Saprospiraceae bacterium | reverse complement strand
AATAACAATTTATCAATAAACATTTTACTCATTCTGTCCTTTGATGTGGTTTTGACAGAAATAACAAGCTCCTTTTCATTTAAATTTTTATTATTTGAAAGAACTTTTTTAAATGGGGTTAAGATCAAATCATTCTCGCATTTGTAATTTCTTATTCCCTCATCGGTTTGATAGGGAATTTGAAGAACTACTCTTTTACTTGGTATCTCAATCTCCTTAAAAATAGCTCGTATCAATTCTTCAAATCTATTTCCTACATGCTTTCTGGCACTATTTGGATTTACTAAAACATCAAAACCAGCTCCCATTGCTTGCTGAATAGTATAAGTTACACTATTAATTAACTGCCTATTTTCATTCGAACCCAATTGGTTTTTTTCTTTTAAAGCCCTTAATATATCACAAAATTCATCAAACTTTATTCTAAATTCATCGGAGTTAAATAAAAAAAGCTTTGTATTTATTGGTCTAATAAATTTAGAGGTGCCAGCAATTTTAGATTCAAAAATCCGATATTCATGTTTATCAGCATGGCTGCTTAGAACATTCGGGAGGTAATCTAAAATCCTAATAGTAAGATTTTTAAACTCTTCAATATTTTCTTTTTGACTTTGCAGGTCTTTATTTAGAGGAAGCATACTCACCAATTAATCATTTAAATTCATTGAAATCAACTGATTTAAAAGTCAAAGATAAACATGTTTTGATCTTTTTCTTTTAATTTGGTAACCACATCTCTGCATTTGATTTAAAATAATTTTTTGCCAATCGTGAATTTTTTTGTTACCAATTTTTAATCTTTACAGTAGAAAAAGTGAGGAAAAATCAAGCTTTCAACATTGAAGTAGTGCCAATCTTTTCCTTAACATAAAGAAACTAAATGAACGACCTACCTTTAAAAATTCTTTTTTACAATGACTTTCAGGATATAGTCGGTGGTACTGAGGTGTATCAAAAGCTGATGGTCGAAGGGCTTAGATACTATGGACATGAGGTGGAGGAATGTTTTGGTACTGCTAAGCCATTCCCTAAGTCCAATTTGACTTTTAAACTGCAGATGTTGAATAAGGCATTGTTTTGGCAAGCTGAGATTGGGCGTTTACTCAAGGAAAAAATACGGGAGTTTTGCCCGGATATAGTACATTTGAACAACAACAAATTATACACCTATACCGTCCTAAAAAGCTGCAGTGATCTCGGTATTCCGATTGTTTCCTCCTTCCATGATTTTCATTTTTTGAAAACAGGCGGTAAAGATTTTCTATCCATAAAAAGAATCTGGAAATCCAAACTGAGGTCTGTACTTAAAAAGTATCCTTCTGCATATTTATCACATACGCATATTGTAGCAAAATCCTTAGAAGAAAACAATTTAACACCCGTTAAAGTGATTCCCCTTTTCTACGATGAGCGGATTTGGTATAATTCTGACTCAGCAAATCAAAGGAATGAAAACAGTATCCTATATTTTGGTCGAATAGAGGAGCAAAAAGGAGTTTTTGATTTACTACAGGCTTTTGAAAATCTAAAAACTAAATTTCCAGATTTGAAACTCAATTTTTACGGTTCAGGCACAGCCGAAAGAAAGTTGACAAAAGCTATCGAAAACTCCTCTTGGCCGGAATCGAAAAAGTATCATGGAAGAGTAGATCAGAGTATGCTGAATAAAGCCGCCCAAAAAACTTTAATTCTGGTAGTGCCTACCAAAAATGAAGAACCTTTCGGTCTCACCGGAATAGAAGGGCAGGCAGCGGGTTTGGTAACCATTGGGTCAAATACGGGAGGAATACCAGAGTGGTGCTTACACAAAGAAACCGGACTGCTTTTTGAGGGTTGCGACCTTAAAGACTTAAGTGAAAAAATCGAGAGGGTACTGATGGACAGAAACATCAGGGAAAAGCTGTTAAATGGAGCAAGAATACATCTGAAACAGAACTTTGACAGACTTACTAATATCCAGAATACACTTCATTTCTACGATCAGATAATTGCCAATCATCAGAAGATCAACTGATTTTTTTTATCTTTGTTGTTTTCAACTAACAATCACTGCAAATCAAATCATTATGCGCATTGCGATCAACTGCAGGTTATTGATTCCGAACAAGCTGGAAGGCATTGGGTGGTTTATTTATGAGACCACAAAAAGAATGGTCGAGCAGCATCCTGAAGACACCTTTATTTTGCTTTTTGACCGCAAACCTCCTGCAGATTTGCTCAATCATAAAAACGTAATTAAGGTTCATGTTCCCCCCAAAGCAAGACATCCGATTTTATACAGGATATGGTTTGACTTTATGTTGCCGAGAAAGCTGAAAAAGTATGATGCAGATATTTTTCTCTCGGCAGATGGCTTTAATTCCTATCAATTGGATATCCCTTCATATCTCATTATTCATGATCTGGCTTATTTACATTATCCAAAATACATCGACTCTACTCACCTTGCTTATTATAAAAAACACAGTCCGGGCTACATCAAAAAAGCTTCAGGACTGGGAACTGTTTCGGAATATTCCAGACAAGATCTGGCTGAAAAATTTGATTTGAATCCGGATCATATTGACGTCATTTTTAACGGCTGCAAAGAGTCTTTTAAACCACTCAATAAGGAGCAAAAAAATGAGGTGAAAAGAGAATACAAATTACAGAAGCCCTATTTTATCTATGCAGGTTCTATCCACCCAAGGAAAAATGTAGTGAACATTATCCGGGCTTATAATCACTTCAGAACCAGGGGGCATCAGGAGCATGACCTTGTGTTAGTTGGTCGAAAAGCCTGGATGTTTGATTTGTTTGAGCAAGAATACAATCGATCGCCTTTTAAGAAGGATATTCACTTGCTGGGCTATGCTGATGAAAAAGAACTGGCAGCTTTGATGGGTGCTGCAGAAGCATTGGTTTATCCCTCTCTTTTTGAAGGTTTTGGAGTCCCGGTATTGGAGGCGATGCATGCAGAAATACCAATTATTACCTCCAACAAATCCTCACTCCCCGAAGTAGCGGGAAAAGCTGCAATACTGGTTGACCCGAGAAATCCACAGGATATAGGTACTGCCATGTTCAAACTTGCTAAACACCCGGAATTAGGAAAAGAACTGGTGAAACAGGGTCGAAAAAAAAGAAAAGAATACGATTGGGAACAATCAGCTTATTTACTTTACAGAGCCTTAAAAAGGACAGCACTGGAGAAGGGATAAACCTTAAAATTTCCCATGCTTTCTATACAGATACCCTCCAAACACCAAGCCTGTTAAAATAGTTAAAAAGGAAATGAGCTCGGCCTGCGTCATTTCCATTCCCATCAATACAAAGGTTTCATTGACCCTGATTTTTTCAATAAAAAATCGCTCTACGCCATTCAACACTAAATACACGGCAAATAGCATGCCCGGCACGGTCAACCTTTTTCTCAAAAACCAAAGAATAAAAAACAAACCGGTACAAATGATACTCTCCCAGATTGGAGTTGGGAAAACAGGCGGATCTAAACGTCTGCAGTATCTAAAATCACAACCTTCTATGGGCACTCCCTGATTCAGGACGTTGTGCGGATAATCATATGCCCACATCCATTCAGGGAGAAAAAACCACCATGGTTTATCCAATTCATTGACTATTCCCCAGTCGCCATCACCGGAAAAATGACAGCCCAAACGCCCGATAGCATAACCAACCATCAATGCCGGAGCAACGGCATCCATCATGTGAATGGGCTTGAGACCTAATTTTTTTACGTACCAGTAAACAGTTGCAAAAGCAACAATGAGTCCACCATAAACCGCAAGCCCACTTCCTGAAAATAGGGTATTTACCGGATCAGCAAGAAATGCCCTAATCGTATCTGCACTTTCAAAAATAGCGAACAACTTGGCACCAATGATACCACTTACAGCAGCAACTATTGTAATTTCTCCTACTCTTTTATGTGGTCTGATTTTTTCCACAACCACCTTTGGTTTGGGCAGTTTCTTGCGCTCTGCCTGCCACCAAGCCCATACTGCAAAAGCAATACCCAAAATCAAACCTCCTCCTGCATGCCCATAGGGCGATAGTATCACTGCCGAAGCATCGTGTAGAAAAGCATCCCAATTCTGATAAGCAAAAACACCCTTGTATCCCAAAATAAAACCAACCAAACCATTGGTCAGCAATTCACTCACTGAAGCGGACTTTCCGATTACTCTTTTTACTTTGGTTGCCTTAAACTGTCCAAGTCCTTCCCTTCGTTTCATTTCCAGATACAATACATATGCACTACCCAGAAAAGCAAGAGCCAGTAAGAGCCCAAATGTCTGTATTATGGAAAAGAAATTATCCGGTTCAGTACCGAATACATCATGCATGAAATAGGAGAAATCTGGATACATAATTCTTGCTTATTTTATTTGGGTATTCCTATGTTGCTATGCAAAAGTACAACAAGCCATTGAGCAAAACAGAAGATTGAAGATAAAATCCCAAAAATTGAATACTCCGTGGATTTATTTATCAAACCCTGATTCATAATCCGCCGGTTTACTTCTTTTCCAGCGCTTATGTGACCACAGCCAAAATTGAGGGTTATTTACAATTTGCTGCTCAAGCAGTTGACTGTACTTTTCTAATATTTCATCCTGAGAGGTTTTCAGTGGATACTCAGTAATCACTTTCATTCTGGTCTTGTAATACCCCCTTTTCTCTTTATGAACCTCTCCAAAAACAACAGGATAGTCATACTTTATTGCATACACACCGGCACCATATGGAAATCCCGTCTCCTGATTCAAAAAATCGGTCCAGAATGTTTTGTATGGATTTTTGGGTAGTTGGTCAGAAAGAAAAAAAACCGCCTTAGGCTTTTCACCAGATACAGGAATCAATTCATTGTAGAATTTGCGCTTGGACACCAGTTCCATACCAAACTTTGAGCGGGATACGCTGATGTAATCATTAAATTCTTTATTCTTCAGCGGATTAAAAATACCTTTACAACGATGATTGATAAATGCCGGAACTGCGGTAGCAGCCCATTCCCAATTGTTGTAATGACCTGCCATCACTATGATATTTTTATTTTTCCTGTACAAATCTTCGAACACCTCTGGATTTTCGATATGCATTCTCTTCATCATCTCTTCTCTTGAAAGGCCGGCTACCTTTATTGCCTCAACAATGAGGTCGCAAAAATGACGATAAAATTCCTTTGCTATCTTTTTTATTTCACCTTCACTTTTCTCGGGAAAACTGTTACGCAGGTTATTAAATACCACTTTTTTTCTATACCCAACCAGGTAGTATATGAGCAAAAACAGCCCGTCAGATACAAAGTAAATCACTCCAAACGGCAAGCGGGACAGGGGGTTTAAAACCACCAGTATAACCAATTTGGAAAAAAAGTTTTTCATCCGTGAACTACATTTGTTGAATTGTCCGGGGCAAAAATAGCACAATCAATCATAGTCCTGTTCAAACCACCTTTTGATTAATGAAGATTTAATGGACTCCGGAAGGAAAGCGTGATTTATGGCTTCTCTGTTAATCCTCCGGAAATCTCTTACAGTCCACTTTTTCGCCAAATGAAGATTGTGGTACTCTTCCATTAAACTCACATTCGATATAGTTCGACCATCGGTATTGATACTCAGGGAAACTCCCTGATTTTTTAAATCACTGATGGCGTGCTCTGAATAAGACGGATAAATGCTGGTCAGCAAATTAGACTTCGGGCATATCTCGAGGTGAATATTTTCTCTTATCAAGCGATTCACCGTTTTGGCATTTTCATTACTCCTTACGCCATGTCCTATCCTCTCAGGTTTCAAGAGATCTAAAGTTTCTTCCACACTTTGATGACCACAAGCTTCTCCTGCATGAGCGGTACAAAACATACCCGCCTTTTTTACTTTTTCAAATGCACCAATATGATTATCAAGACTAAAATTTACTTCATCTCCTGCTATATCGAGTGCGACCACATTACTGCCCTTAAATGCTACACAAAAATCTGCAACCTCATCACTTTCATTTTTTTCATAGTGCCTGAGTGTACACAAAATTAGTCTTGCTGTGATGTCATAGGTTTTTTGTGCGGTATTCATAGCATCGTCAACAGCTTTTACCACCTCATTTGCCGATAACCCCTTTCTCGTATGTTCCAGTGGAGCAAAACGAATCTCCGCATAGACGACATTATCTTTTTTTAGTTGATCAAAAAGATCGAAAACAGCCAATTCCAGATTTTCTTTTGTTTGCAGTAATTCTATGGCTGGCAAAGCCTTGGAGAGGTAAGTGCTCAAACTGTTGCTGTGATCCGGTGCCACAAACTTTTCTCTATATTCTAAATGACTAATGCCCGGTAGCAGGACGCTTACAAAACGATAACTGAGAGAACAATCAAGGTGAAGGTGCAGCTCTACTTTTGGTAGTTTTTCAAAATTCATACGATCAAAAATAAGTCAAGGGTCATTGCAGAAAAAATATTTAGAGTGTTTTTTGCTGAAGGAAAACTGAAAGAAATATTAAGAAGCAAATCTCATTGACCTATCACTCACATCCCCTTCACTGAAACAATAGGTATTCTACGCCCTGAACCGAACGATTTGGGACTGGCCCTGAGTACCGGTGCCGTTTGATATCGCTTGAATTCTGAATTGTTGACCAAGCTCAAAACCCTGCTTACTGTTTCCGGTTCAAATCCTTCAGCTATGATTTCCTGCTTTCCTTTTCGGCGTTCAATAAACAAGAACAGAATTTTGTCCAGAATATCATAATCCGGCAAGCTGTCTGAATCCCGCTGATCCGGTTTTAATTCAGCAGATGGCGGTTTGAGGATAGAATTTACTGGGATGCGTTCAGTATCCCGGTTAATATAAGCAGCCAATTCATACACTTCCGTTTTATACACATCAGCCAGAACAGACAAGCCCCCGGCAAGGTCGCCATAGAGGGTTCCATAACCGACAGCCATCTCCGATTTGTTGGTAGTATTGAGCAGAATATACCCCTTTTTATTACTAAAAGCCATCAACAAAGTCCCTCGAATCCTCGATTGAATATTTTCCTCAGTGGTGTCAAAATCCGTTTTTCCAAAAGGTTCTTCAAGACTTTTTATGAAGGCATCATACATGGATTCAATGGGTAGTGTCTCGCAAGTCATACCAAGATTTTCAGCTAATTGCAATGCATCCTCTATAGAATGTTCTGATGAAAAAGGCGAGGGCAACAATAAGCCATGAACATTTTCAGGTCCGAGTGCATCACATACCACTGCCGCGGTTACTGCCGAGTCAATTCCCCCTGATAATCCCAAAATAGCTTTGCTGAATCCTGATTTGCCAAAAAAATCTCTAAGACCCAGAATAAGTCCTTTATAGATCAATTCAGTTTTTTCCATGCTCTTCATCCGTCCAATCCCCTCATTTTTCTTGACCTCATTGGTGTCAAAAACTTTAAGGTCCTCCTTAAACATCGCCAGTTCTTCATTAATTTCTCCCATTTGATCAACTACCAATGAACCACCATCAAAGATTAAGTCTGTATTTCCTCCGATCTGATTTACATAAAATAGAGGTAGTTTATACTTCTTAGCATTGGCAATAACCACCTCTCGTCTCCTTCCCGGTTGTTCCCAGGAAAAAGGTGAGGCAGACAGATTGATTGCAAAATCCGGTTTTTCCTTCATTAGGACATCCATCGGTAAATAATTGTAAATCGGATCCGGTTGCACCAGGTCCCAGATATCCTCACAAATGGTTACCGCCAGTTTTTTACCTTTAAAATCCAGACAACGGATTTTTTTAGCCGGCTCAAAATATCGGTACTCATCAAAAATATCATAGGTAGGCAACAGCGCCTTATCAGTAAATCCAATCAACTTTTTTTCATAAAAAAGAAAAGCTGAGTTGTACAATCGCTTGCCCGGAAGCTCAGGATTTTTCCGTGGAGCACCTATCAAAACACCAATCGAATCACTTGCTTCTCTTACTTTTTCCAGCACCTCATTTGACTGTTCAATAAATGAGGGAAACTCAAGTAAATCCATAGGTGCATACCCACATGTACTCAGCTCGCTAAAGCAAACAAGATCCGCCCCTTGTGCTTTTGCCTGTTCAATGGCATCGAGTATTTTACGGGCATTCAACTCATAATTCCCGATATGAAAGTTCAATTGTGCTAATGCTATACGCATGTATGTTTTTCTTTAGACGGTGCAATATCCGAAAAAACAATTAAATGGGCGTATGGATTTTAGAACAATGGGGTTTTTATGAAGGCTCACTCTCCGAGTAGGCTCTGCCATTAAATAAACTTCCTTCTTCCATCTTCCTACTTTATTTTACGAGATAATCAAACTTCACGGACAATCAAATCAATTTCAATTTTTCTCGTCAGTCCATTTCATTTCCTTACGAGACAGGCAATTTTTAGTTTTTAGTATTTAGTTGAAGTAAAAATATCAACTTTATGAGTAATCAAAAAAAATCTTCAATTCCTACTCCTACTTCCTTTCCAAGAAAATTCTAATTCTTAGGACGAGAAAAGTCTGCGTCTTAAAACGAGATAAACCAACTTCACGGAATATCAAACCATTTTCTCACCACCTCCGGTGGGAGCAGGCAATTTTCAATTTTCAATCTTCACTTTTCAATTATTAGCTCTTAACGAAGCCGAAGCGTTCAATTTTTTTCTCCAACCATTTTTCAAGAACTATTAATAAAATCTCACCACTATTACCCCAAATTGTCAATTAAAAGCTAATTTTGTCCTATGTCATTTCAAGTATCTGCTTTAAAATTCAGACCTCAGCGATTTGATGAGGTGGTGGGACAAGATCACGTAACGGAGACCCTGAAAAGGGGATTACAGTCTGATCGCGTGGCACATGCATTGCTTTTCTGCGGACCAAGAGGAGTTGGGAAAACCACCATTGCCCGCATCCTGGCGAAAGCTCTCAATTGCGAGCAACCCTCGGAAGATAAGGAACCGTGCAATCAGTGCGTGTCTTGTGAGTCATTCAACAGCGGTGCCTCTTTCAATATCATTGAGCTGGATGCGGCCTCCAATAACAAAGTGGAACATATACGCCAATTGGTAGAGCAGGTTGGCTATCCTCCACAAAGAGGAAGGTACAAGGTGTTTATCATTGATGAGGTGCATATGCTGTCATCAGCTGCTTTTAATGCATTTTTAAAAACCCTTGAAGAGCCGCCGCCATACGCGATCTTTATTCTGGCTACCACTGAAAAACACAAGATACTGCCGACCATCCTATCCCGATGTCAGATATATGACTTCAAGCGCATACCCATTCCGGATATGATCGCTCAGATGTCCTTTATCGCAGAGCAGGAAAATATCACTTTTGAAAAAGAAGCACTCAACCTCATTGCGCAGAAAGCGGATGGAGCCTTGAGGGACGCCTTATCCCTTTTTGATAAAATCAATAGCGTAACAGCGGGCGATATGACCTATCAAAGAGTCATAAAAAGTCTGAATGTGCTGGATCGGGATCACTTCTTTGATATGGTAGACTGGTTTATGGCGGGCAACACCAAGGATTTACTGCTCTCAGTAGATCGTATCCTCGGAGATGGATTTGAGGGAGAAACCATACTCGAGGGTTTGCAGGAACACCTCAGGGAGGTTTTGGTATGCAAAAATGACACTACCCGAAAACTGATGCAATCCGGTGAACGATTTGCTCAAAGATATGAAGAGCAAGCGGCTCTATGTCCACGCTCATTTATTTTCTCCGCTTTGAATGTCCTCTCAGAAGGACTTTATCGATACAAAGATGTCTCCAATAAGCGGATGCACGTCGAATTGACGCTCTGCAAAATGGCATTTATCAATCACTTTTTAAGTGAATCATCAACCGCTTTAACGGAAGCACCTTCAGTAGTCAGAGAAAAAAAAACTGAATACACCAAGTCCGTAAAACAAGTCGAAAAAAAGGAGGAGATCAAACCTCCAGCAGCTCAGGAATCCCCTGTAAAACAACAGCCCGAAAAAGTTTCAGAGCCGGAATCAACAGCAAAAGCACCAAGTGAGGAAAGCCCTCAGCCCAAGGTAGAAAAGTCGCCACCACAAGAAGATGAAACCAATCAGGAACCACCCGTTTCTAAAATTCCTGCCACACCATCATCTACGCCAGTGACAGCAGGAGGTGGATCCATACCGTCGGTAAACTTATCAGCACTTCAATCCCGTATTGAAAAAAGGAGAAAACAAGAAAAGGCATCAAGGCTCGACCTTAGTTTAGAAAACGTCCGGAAAATCTGGGCAGACTATCTTGAGAAAGTGGACTCCCCATCAGTTTCTGTGGTTTTGAAATCCTGTAAACTTCAGCTTGACGGGGAAAAGATAAAGGTAGGCACAGCAGGACAAGTAGCTTCACAAACGGTCAAAATGGAGAAAAAGCTTATGGAAAAGCTGCGAAACTCCTTTGAAACCAGAAATGTAGATGTGGAGGTGGAAGTTGATCCGGAATTACAATCTCAGGTGCAAGAGGATCAGGAAGACCATCCTCAAACCCCTTCCCAAAAACTGGAATATTTCAAACAGAAAAATGAGCACCTGCAAGGACTAGTGGATAGCTTTCAGTTAAAGCCTGTGGATTGAGGGAGTTTTTTTGAGTTTTGAGTTTTTAGTTTTGAGTGCTTAGTTGACTAAAAACTCAAAACTTACTATTATTGAGCCGAAAGATCATCCCCGGAATTTTGAGACTAAATGGACTTCTTCAATCAACAATCAGAAATATTACTTAATATTCTTTTTAGCTGATAGTAAAATACATGATTCATAACTCGTTGATTTTCTATATATATATGTT
>SLKL01000460.1 GCA_007134625.1 Saprospiraceae bacterium | reverse complement strand
TCAGTGACCGACTCCAGAAATCCACTGATGCGCTTTTCAAATTTTTCATTTCTCTGACCTTCAAAATACAAGCTGACTGAAGGCTTGTTACCGCCATTTTGATTTAATGTGCACTGCACTTCCATTTCTGTTCTCGCTTTTTCCAAGGTAAAACTAACAGAGGGATTAGAGGGCAGCTGTCTTCCGTATTTTCCCCAATACTTGACAAGGGCTATATTAGAAGGACTTGACCACTTTACAGAAACATCATTGAAGTCGGAAGAATTGATCACCCGCGAAGGGTTGATGTAAGGATTTTGCATATGGTGAAAAACTTTTTATTCAGAATGAGATCCGGATTGGGAAGTTACGGGGAAATAGCCTTTATCAATTATCAGATCGTCCAATACGATATCCAATAATCTATCATTTCCTCTTTCGTAACCCTCTCTCAGATCATACCCAAATAAAGAACTAATCGTACTCCAATAAGTTGCAGTAATTCCATTTCTCAAATCTCTTATGAGAAAATACATTGGCGTATCCAGCTCTTTTTCAATCATTTTAGTGAGAATATAACCCTGCGTCCTCGTCATATTTTTCATAGGTTCCTCAAATTCATCGCGAAGTTGTCTTTGCATTTGACGGGTATATCTACGCCTTTCACGATTGTTCATTTCTTCCGTCGTTTCCTCAATTTCCCTGAATAATTGCACAGCAGCCATTGCATAGGGATAGACGGTTATAGCATGTCTTCTGTATCGCAGATAAAGTAAATATTCCTCCCTGTCTTCAAAAGACCTCAGACTACTTACGGAAATAGGATCGAGTTGAGCCAGAAAAAGGGTATCTCCGTTTTCCACTATGGCTGAATACAACTGCCCATTGTGCCGTATCTGTATTTCTCCCTGATTTTGTGCCAATAGGGAAAAAGTACCAATAAGTACGAAGATTAATATGTGAATAAATGAATTTACTATTCTCATCATAACAAGCTAAACGCTAAGGTAATACCATTCGTTTGAAAAAGCTGTTAAATAAATGTTTAAAGGATTTGTTTTGCTCAATTTAGAGAGATGAGTCCATCGCACTTCCGATTTCACCAACTATCTAATCATTATTTTAGTACGGACGTTGCATGCAACGTCCGTACACTATATTGTTTTTCCCAACAACTCGCGCTTGTCCCTGTAATACCCGAGCTATTTGCTGCTTGTTGGTAAAACAAGCAAAAAAAGAAAAATACTGAGTCCACTCCGAAAACCCTTTTCGTCATGAAAATGAGCGAAAAATTCATCCCCAACTCGTTGGGGATTGCAGCAATTTGTAATAGAAAGGGGTTTTTGGAGTGGACTCAATACTATTAATTTCACCATCTTTGAGCCATGAATCAGTTGAATTACTACTTTTATCAAGTTGTTTCAATATTGCTGCATCCATTGTTGATGTTGTTTTATTTTCTATTTTTGATGAATCTGGTCAATCCCTATGAATTTGTGTCTTTTCAAGGGACAGATAAGCACATCCTCTATTTTCAGGTGATTGTAAGTTCCATATTGCTGCCGGGTATAGCCATTATTATGATGTACAGTCTCGGGCTTTTAAGCTCAATCGAATTAGACAGTTCCAAAGAGCGGATTTTTCCTTTTATTGCTGCAGCGATTTTTTACCTTTGGCTATTTGCGAATGTCGTTTTCAACCCAATGATGCCCAGATTGTTTGTAATAATGGTATTTGGTGCAATAATCGGGCTGTTTCTCAGTATGGTAATAAATTTATTTATCAAATTGAGTATTCATTCCTTATGTATGGCTTCATTGCTCACCGGGGTAGTACTTATGTATTTTGAGTGGTTGAACATGATTGGCAGAGAATTTGTATTTAGTCAAAAAAGTATGATTCTGCTTATCGTTTTAGTTACTTTTCTTACCGGACTTGTTGGTACAGCAAGGCTTCAGCTCAAAGTACACACTCTAAATGAGGTTTACCTGGGCTATTTTATTGGAATTATTGCACCTATAATTTCGTATTTTACACTCGATTACGTTTTCTATGGTTAAAAAAATAGGTCTGTTTTTTGGTTCATTCAACCCCGTTCACAGTGGTCATTTGATTATTGCCAATTATATGGCTACTCAAACTGATCTGAATGAGGTATGGTTTGTAGTATCTCCACATAATCCACTGAAGAAAAAAAGCAGTCTCGCGCACGAGCGGGATCGACAGCATCTTGTGGAGATTTCAATTCAGGATAATGAATTACTGCGCTGCAGTGATATTGAGTTTTATATGCCCCAACCGTCCTATACCATCGACACACTTATTCACCTTAAAGAAAAATTTCCTGATTATCAATTTTGCCCGATAATGGGTGGTGATAACCTGAAGACCATCCACAAATGGAAAAACTTTGAGATACTACTGCGGGATTATGAAATTTACCTCTACAACAGACCCGGATTTGATATAGATAAAAAAGGTTTGAGTAACGCCAAAATTCACTTCTTTGAAAGTCCGCAAATCACCATTACCAGTACCTACATCAGAAACTGTCTCAAGGAAAATAAATCCATTCAATACCTTGTCCCGGAGCCGGTTTACAAGTATTTAAAGGACGATAATATTTTTCGGTAAGTGAGTGAGTTGAAAGTGTAAGGTTGAGAAAGATACGAGATACAAGTTACGAGGTACGAGTTTCAAGATACGAGTTTGTTAAAATCATGGTTAATAGCTAAAAATTACGGGTACAATCAACTAG
>SLKL01000162.1 GCA_007134625.1 Saprospiraceae bacterium | reverse complement strand
TTCATACAACTTGGTTTGGATGAAATATTGTGAAAAAAATATTCATTTTTTATTTTTTTATACGCTGTTTTTTTTAGCATTTTGAGCATTATTTTTTTAAAAAATTGAATTTTGATCGAATTTGATGCCCCAAAATCCTGAAATGATTACATGCCGAAACACCTCCTATATTAATAAGGCTGATAATCAATAAGTCTCTTATTCCTCAATTGACAATGTATATATTAAGCTTTTCTGCTATGGCATCTTTTTTGTAATAGACTAATCAAATAATTTTACACAATGGAAAAAGAGTCAGATATAAGCAGGGACAGAAGGTTTTGGGTAGCTCTGGGGTTTATCTTAATATTTTTGATATACCTTCTGATTTCCTATCCTTAAAGCTATTAGCGTTTAGCCGTTTTAAGGCTTAAGTCCAGACTCCCTGCGCTATGAGTTAATGCCCCCACAGAAATAAAATCTACTCCCGTTAAAGCGAATTCACGAATATTTCTCAGATGGATGCCACCGGAAGCCTCAGTTTCAAATTTTTTATCGACCGTATTGACAGCTTCTCTAAGTAGCGGCAATTCAAAGTTGTCCAGCATAATCCGATGTACACCACCTGTTTGGATTACCTGATGTAGTTCAACCAGATTTCTCACCTCGATGGTTATTGCCAGGTCCAGATTCTGTTCTTTTAAGTAGTCATGAACCTTGTAAATGGCATCCTCTATCCCGCCACAACTGTCGATGTGGTTGTCCTTTATCATAATCCGGTCATAAAGACCTGTTCGGTAGTTGTGGCAGCCACCGATTTTTACCGCCCATTTTTCCAGAAAACGAAGCAGGGGAGTGGTTTTGCGTGTATCGAGAATTTTGACCGGGAGGTCTTCAACTTCAACTGCAAACCTGCTGCTCATGGTAGCAATTCCACTCATTCGCTGCATGAGGTTGAGAACAAGTCGCTCACCCATGAGCATTTTCCTGGTGTTGCAATTCATTTCAAAGGCAATGTCACCGTTTTTTATATCCGTTCCATCAGAAATATTTGCCTTAAATTCTAAATCAGGATCGAGTTTTCTGAAAATTTTCTCAGCCAATTCCACACCTGCCAGGACTCCTATGTCCTTTACCAATAAGTAGGCATTCGTTCTGCTGTTTTGATCTATGCATGCATTAGAAGTGTGATCGCCTGACCCCACATCCTCTCTCAATGCTTCTTCCATAAATATATCCAGCTTTTTTTCATCGAGCATATACAGTTGGTTTAGAATTTAACTCCAAGCTTAAGGACTAAACTGTGGATTTTTGCAGAGGAGCGGTCTTTTCCGCCATCCGCCAGGTCTCCTCCTCCTTTTAAAATATCTCCAAAATTACTTTGGTATCCCAGACCACCGACAAGATAAGTATTGCCACCTAATTCGTATTCTGCGCCCAATGCAACACTCCAGAACATTCTGAGAAAGGGTATTTCTTTGTTTATTTTTTCACTTTCAGTTTTTATATTACCTCCCTCAATGTCTGCAGTCCCCTTTGTATTAAAACCAAATGTAAAAACAGGGAATTGAGCGTAATAACTCATATTACCGATTTGATTCGTTCGCATTTTAAATCCAATTGGTAACTCCAGAAATTGCATTCGGTATCTGATATCTGAATTGTTCGGAATGCCTTCTTCAGGCAGATTTATAGAAAGATCAGTCCTCGGTAGAAGATTCCCCCCCCTTTCATAAAACAATTGTCCTCCCTGATTGAAGGCGAAGTGAATCCCTGCTATTAGGCTGTAGTTTTCTGTAAGGTAATATTCTCCTGTTGTACCAATCCTCAACCCCAGATTGCTCCCATTGCCATTAATGCGATTGTCGTCCGTTGCCAGCCAGGAAATGGTAGGTGATAATTCAAATCCGAAGGTGAAGTCGGAAACTTCAACTTGTGAATAGGTCAGATTGATTGAAGAAAAAATGAAAAAAAGGCCAAGTATAAATCTCATCTTAAATTAGTTTTGTAGTTTTTTATGCAAAAGTAAATAATCTTACTATTAGAAAACGTTTCAATATACGATTGTTTAAGTCAAACCATACCACAATTTATGAAAATTATTTTTCATTCTTCATTTAATTTCTTGTATTCCTTAATACTGTTCACAGCTCTGGGGCTTCTTGTTATAGTAAATTCAGGCTGTCAGCGGGACAGAAGTGATCCTATTCCCGATGTGTCACATATTGAAGTTGAAGTTGATTTTATTCACTTTGATGAGCTTATTAGAGATGCCTGGAATCAGGGTCCGGAGGGAGTAGAAAAGCTTTTGGAGGCTTATCCCGCTTTCAGCGAGGTGTATTTTGGAGGAATCATGGAAATTTGGTCATTTGATGAACCATTGGATAGCTTGTATTCCAGAATGCAGGAGTTTTTAGAATCTCCCTTCTATGTAACTATGTCCGATACCATCCAACTCGCTTTTTCAAATATAGAAGAAGTTAAAGCTGATTTAGCATCTGCATTTCAGTTTTACCAATATTATTTCCCTGAGCGCAATGTCCCTCCTGTTTACTTTTTTGTTTCCGAGTTTACCTATGGTAATGTTATTTTTGAAAAAGAGCCCGGTGTAGATGGATTGGGTATCGGGCTTGATATGTTCCTGCACGGCTATTTTGACTACAGCGTACTTTCTTTTTTCAATACAGCTTTTTCGGCTTACAATATGAGGACTTTAGACCGGGCACATTTACCTAAAAAAACAATGGATGTCATCTGGGATGATATTTTAGGTCCTCCTCCAATGGGTAGAACCATTGACATTATGCTTTATTATGCGAAAAAGCACCACTTGAATAAGTTGACATTGCCCTACACTCATGATAGTATAATTTTTGAATACACCCCCGAGCAGTTGGAATGGGTAGAAGCTAATGAAGCACACATCTATAATTATTTAATTGAGGAGGATTTACTATATACTACTGACATGGGCAGGTATGCACGTCTTGTAAACCCCGCTCCGCATTCAGCAGGAATGCCCCCCGAAGCACCGGGCAGGGTAGTCAACTGGTTAGCTTATAAAATGCTTAGAGCATGGATTCGAAATAATCCTGATAGAACGCTTGAGGATCTGATCGAATTGACCGATGGAGATGAGTTTCTCAGGCAGTCTCGTTACCGACCGGGAAGATATTGATGGCTGTGGTATGATTTTTGTTTCAGTAATAAAAAAATATAAAGATGAGTAAAAGAGCGATTCCATTGGTAAATCTGGGGCATTATACCTCGGGAAATGAAAGTCAAAAAAATAAATTCGTAAATGAACTGGGTAAAGCTTTTCATAACATTGGATTTGTTGGTGTGGTGAACCACGGTGTGCCTAAAAAGTTGATTGATGATTTTTACAAAGCCGCTAAGGAATTTTTTGCTTTGAATTACGAGTTGAAAAGTAAGTATGAAATACCTGGTCTGGCAGGTCAGCGGGGCTATACTTCTTTTGGTAAAGAGCATGCCAAGCACAGTAAAGTTGGAGACCTGAAAGAGTTTTATCAATTGGGTCAGGAGGTTGAAGATGGAGACGATATAAAGAGTGAATATCCCGATAATGTAATGGTAAAAGAGATACCGGAATTTACTCAATTGGGTTTAGAATTGTATCGGCAGTTTGAGCGCGCCGGAGGTCATTTGCTGAGAGCAATAGCTGACCATCTGGAGTTGCCCAATGATTATTTTGAGGAAAAAATCCACAATGGAAACAGTATTTTGAGGGCGATTCACTATCCGCCTATTACCTCAGAGCCTGCTTCTGCAATCAGAGCGGAAATGCATGAAGACATCAATTTGATTACACTTTTGGTAGGAGCATCTGCGGGTGGTTTGCAATTGTTAAATAAAGAGGGCAAGTGGCTGGATATACTTCCGGAGGATGAAGAAATTGTTATTAATGTGGGTGATATGCTGCAGAGATTAACCAACAATTACCTGAAATCAACAACCCACAGGGTAGTCAATCCTCCTCGTGAAGAATGGCATTTGCCTCGATTGTCTATTCCGTTTTTCCTCCATCCAAGAAGTGATATGGATCTCACTTGCCTGGATTTCTGTGTTTCGGAAGAAAATCCACTACAATACGAGCCCATAACAGCCGGTGAATACCTGGATGAGCGACTCAGAGAAATAGGACTCAAGAAATAAGTGTACCTTCGTGACAATAATTAAACAAATTAATTCGCTAAAGTCTGTATCTTTGTGGTCACAATAAGTATAGATTATGATAAATTTATCAACAATGTTTTTATTCCTTCCCGGCGGTACAGAGATATTCGTTATCTTATTTATCGTCCTATTGCTTTTCGGTGGAAGAAAAATCCCTGAACTCATGAGAGGCCTGGGTAAAGGTATCAGGGAGTTCAATAGCGCAAGAGCAACTATAGAGGAGGAGATAAAAGAGGGAATGAAAGAGGAAGACAAAAAGCCTATAGAGGAAAAGAAAAAGGAAGATTAATCTTTTTCCCACCCTTTTAATTACTCTTTTCAAACCTGTAGTGCCTTTTTTGGCCCTTTATTTCGGACTCAAAGACAGTTTTTCGTATATTTGTACATCATCAGGCCAATCCTGAAACAATGTTGAACAACACAAAACAAAAAACCGAGAGAATCCTTATTTTTATTGTTGCTTACAATGCCGAGCAACACATAGAAAAAGTACTCAATAGAATCCCAAGAGATTTTCTGAAAAAATACCCCTATGAGATATTGATCATAGATGATTCATCTGCTGATCAAACTTATCAGGTAGCCAAAAAGTATCAGCAAGCCAATCTGGATCTGAATCTAAAAGTCCTGTTTAATCCTATTAATCAGGGATATGGTGGAAATCAAAAATTAGGATACCGTTACGCTATTCAAAATGGTTTTGATGCGGTAGTGCTCCTTCACGGAGATGGTCAATATGCGCCGGAGTTGATTGAGGAAATGATAAAACCCCTGATAAAAAAGGAGTCTGAAGCTGTATTCGGCTCCCGTATGATCAATAAAAAAGATGCGCTGAAAGGGGGGATGCCTTATTACAAATTTGTCGGTAATATTATCCTGACGAGATTTCAAAACTGGATTCTTGGATCATCCCTTTATGAATTTCACTCCGGCTATAGAGCCTATTCAGTAGCTGCGCTTTCAAAATTACCTTTTGAGCGCAATTCCAATGATTTCCATTTTGATACACAGATTATCATACAGCTTTTTCTCGCTAAAATGCGTATAAAAGAAATACCCATCCCGACCTATTATGGAGACGAAATATGTCATGTTAACGGGATGAAGTACGGTTGGAATGTAATTATTGCCTCCATTCAGAGCAGACTCCATAAGATGAACATTTTTTATAAAATGGAATACGATGTAGATGATGGAAGTCCCCATTATCAGCTAAAGCTGGGATATACCTCATCGCATACCATGGCTTTAGAGAATTGCCCGCCGGAAAGCAGAGTTCTGGACCTCGGAGCTGGTACCGGGTTGATAGCGGGTGAGTTAAAAAAGAAGGCTTGTAAAGTGACTGGAATTGATATTTTTCCACAGCCTGAAAATCCCAATTTTGACCATTATTATCTAAGTGATCTCGATACCCCCGATTTTGATGTACCTATGGAAAAAATAGACGTGGTGATGATGCTGGACATTATCGAACACGTCAATCATCCGGAGGGTTTAATGGACTATATAAGGGCGAAATTCCATCCAACCCATCGACCTAAAATAATTATGACAACCCCCAATATTGCTTTTTTCATAACCCGATTACAACTGTTTTTCGGGAACTTTAATTATGGGAAAAAGGGCATTTTGGATCGGACACATAAGCGCTTGTTTACGTTTAATACCTTTCACAGGATGTGTGAACAGACCGGCTATGTCATTAAAAAATCCAAAGGAATACCGGCCCCTTTTCCCGAGGCACTGGGTTACAATTGGGTTTCGCGTTTCTTTTTATGGGGCAATAAGGTGCTGATTCGTTTGAGTAAACGTCTGTTTTCCTATCAGATTTATGTGGAATTAGAGCCCACACCTGTTGTAGAGAAAATGCTGAATTACTCCATTAATGAAAGTAAAAAGCGGGCGGAAGAGCTTGAATTATCTTTAAAAGATTAATCTGCATAAAGGCAAAAACAGATGGCGAGACCAAAAAAGAGAAAAAATCAAGTAAGTGCCCCATCCCGTAAAGCAAAAAGGAAATTAAGTGTCATCGCTTTCTCTCAATCCGCCGATTTTGACTCTTTATCAGCTCACCTGAAAAGTATTGATGCCATCAAATCAGGGACTGCTTTATACCATTTTCCCGGGATGGAAGAGCTTCCTGAGCAAATTGAATCCGGGGCATTAAAATCATCTCTAATTTCTGACTGGAGAAAATCCATCCCTTATTCTGATGACAGCCCATTGTTGCTTATAGATTTGGATGAAGTTGAACCCGAACAGATTCCGGTATTATTCGAAAGTGAAAAAACATTTTACAAGAAAAATAAAAGATGCCTTGCTATTAGTGGTGACGATGAGGATTATATAGCAGGCATGGCATTAATTCCTGTCGGCGATTTAGAAAAGCTACAGACTCACTTTTCGGAAGTTAATCCCTTAAAGTCTCTTGAGGAGTACTGCCGTTTATTTTTCCCCAAGGCGCTCGTTCAGTTAAAAGAAAACTCAGGATCAGCAGCTCCCGCAAAGCTGAAAGCTAAGGAGCGTTTGTCAGCTTTTTTCAACTGGTTTGTAAAAAGCCCTGTTAGAAGCTTCAAAGCAGGGGGTGCATTAAAGTATTCTGATTCACCGGGATACAGATTATTATTTCTGGTTACAGTAGTATTTTCTTTTTTCCTGATTACCCATTTGAGTCAGAATGCAGGTATTTCGGGAGATGAGTACAGGTATATAGATCAGGCTTCGAATGTTTACGATTATTACGCAAGTTTTGGTAAGGATAAATCAGCGGTATCACAAACCGGTATTGATCCTCAGCATTACAATGCGCAGTCTTTCGATAATATTTTATATGCTGTACAGAAGTGGATAGGTCTGGAGGCAGATAATTTTGGTTTCCGGCATTTCTGGAATTCAGTAGTGGGCTGGTTGGCTATGTTGTTCGCAGCATTGATAGCTTTGCGAATAGGAGGGTATCGGATGGCACTACTAACTTTTATTTTGCTGTTTATTTCACCTCGTTTTCTTGGCCATTCCTACAACAATCACAGAGATATTCCCATGGCTGCTTCCGTAGTTTTCTTTGTTTTGGTCGCTATTCCCTATTTAAAAACTTTACCCAAAATACACTGGAAGTATTTGATCTGGGTCGCCTTGGGAATTGCCTGGGCATATAGTTTACGCCTTGGTGGGGGAGTTTTGGTTATGGGGTATTTGCTTGCATTTACAGGTTTAGCTTATCTCATTCATGCCGGAAGTTTAATGGGAGTTGTCAAAAATATAAAGAGGGCATTTGCCATGTTGGGAAATGCTTTATTGGTTTGTCTTTTGGGATTCGGTATCGGAGTACTTACATGGCCCTTTGCCCTGGAGCCGGATGGACCGATTGCCAATTCACTGGAAGTGTTGCGGGCTTCTGCCGATCTTGGTGTTAGTTTACGTCAGATTTTTGAGGGAGAGCAGCTATGGTCGAATGATATGCCTTGGTACTATACCGGAAAATGGATGTTAATTACCATCCCGGCCTTTATTATTGCCGGTTTTTTCTTTTCTTTTTTGGTAGTAAAAAAGGTAGTAAACAGGCAGAATCTACTCCCGTATTTAATGGTACTAACTGCTGTTGTTTTGCCGATTATCTATGCTTTAGGTTTTGTCAATACACATTATGGTGGCTGGCGTCATTTCATTTTCGTTTATCCATTTATTGTGATTCTCGCTGCTTTAGGGGTGGAGGGCGTTTTCCGTATGTTTGATAAGAAAAAGTTGAAAAATCTGATTTGGCTGGCTATTCCCGTTTTTATGTTTCAACCCATTTCTTTTATTGTCAAAAACCACCCACTGGAGTATTTGTATTTTAATGAATTGATTGGGGGCACAAAGGGTGCCCATGGTTATTTTGAAACAGATTACTCGCTGAATAGTCTTCAGCAGGCTTCTGAGTGGTTAATTGAAAACGTAATTAAAAATCACGATGGACCGGAGCCTCTGATTGTTGCGACCAATGACAGAAGAACTTCTCTGTACTATTTTCGTGATTATGCAGATAAGGTACAGGTGGTTTATACGAGATATTATGAAAAAAGTATGGCGGATTGGGATTATGCCACTTTTTACGGATCATTAATTCATCCTTATCAAATCAGAGAAGGATTGTGGCCCCCGGAAGGCACTGTGCATGAAGTATTGGTTGACGGTGTTCCAATTGGTGCAGTAGTTGAAAGGTTGTCAAAAGACGATTTCAGGGCATATGAGGCTTTTGGAGAGGGAGACATGGAAGCTGCATTTAATCACATTATTGATTATATTGCTGTGAATCCATATAGTGAGGAGATGTGGACATTGTTGGCTCAGGTGCAATCCCAAATTGGGCAAAGAGATGATGCAGTTCAGTCAGCTGAACAGGCATTGGCTTTGATGCCGGGCAGTGGGCAGGCATTGTTAATACTTGTACAACACTACTTTAATGAAGGTGATTTCTCCACAACGCTGGAAATAGCTGAAGAATTGATTTATAACGCATCAAATCATTTTGCAGGTCATTATTACAAAGCCCTTGCACTAAGGAATTTAAATCAAATACCGGAGGCCATGGAAGCGGCAGAAAATGCCATCATGAGAAACCAATCCTTCAGACCCGCATATCAGTTATTAGCTGATTGTTACATGCAGTTGGGAGACCGGGAAACGGCAGAACAAATTCTCCGGTTTATGGAGCAACAGACTAATTAACTCAGCTTAATACTTTATAAACTGTTGAACACATTTGGAGTCTCCACCAACCAATTTTAATAGATATACACCTGCATGCAATTCGGATAAATTGACAGATTGTATTCCCGTAATAGATTCAAATTGCCGGATTACTGAACCTTTACTATCTATTATCTGAACCGTCCTGCGCTCATTGGTATAGAAAAATACCTGATCTTTAGCGGGATTGGGGAATAATCTCAAACAAGAGCCACTTTCTTCATCTTCCGTGGGGAAAATATAAATGTTGTCCAGCCTCATTTCAGCGAATTCATGATTAGTGTCTTCGCTATTATTGCTAAATAGCCAGATCAATTGCAGATACTCTTGTCCGATTAGAGAAGAAGGCAGTTGGAAAAAATGTACTTTTTCTCCTGTTTCAAAATCATTGGGACGATAAATTACTGGCTTGTCTTCAATGATTAATGGATTTAACTCTGCTCCAACGTCCGTTCTGTAGAACATTTGCATTTGCCCGCCATGCATTAATTTTTCTGCTACAAAAGTCATGCTCAGGTTATTTGCTCCAATAGTGTTCAATGCCAACAACACCCCTGAATAGCTGTCTTCTTCAATTAGAAAAGAAAGCCCATCGTTCTCCAGCCCCCTTATAGCATTTGTAGAAATCAACTTATAAGGCAGAAATGACTCATAAGGGAAATATTGATTTGGATAGGCTTTTTCGTTGTTTGAAGCTTCAAGAGGACTGCTGTACTCGATAAATAACATACCCTCCGGATATTCCATATAAGCTCTGTCAGAACCCCATTTACCAAAAAAGTACTCCCCATTTTCAGTTATTACAGCTTTTGGATGAACGATTACGGTAAAGGTATCTACTCGTTGCGGGGTGAGCCAATCATAAGCTTGTACTATCACATTGAAGGCCCCGGTTTGAAGCGGATTAATAAATAATCTGTCGTGATCCTGTTCTAGCTCTGCAATGAAATCCCTATCTGCAATTACCTCAAAATTGATTCGCTGATCTCCTTCGGTTTGAAAGTAATTGGAAAGATGAATGGTTTTAAGACCCCTGTCCTCCACTATATGCAGGTCGGGTATAAGTTCTGAATCTATGCCCGGTAAATTTTCATCAATCGGGTAGCCCAGTATAGAGATATTATTGAAAGTTACTCTATCTCCCTCATCTATTGTTGGGTCTGCGATGATAAAGTTTATATTCATTCTGACAGCTTCCAGATCATTAATTTCTTCAACTCTACTCAGGTCTCTTTGATAGAGCAAATAAGAATCGGAAACATAAAAAGTATCTGCTGAGATATTTACAACCTCCCAGGTTCCTGCGGCGTTCTGCTTCTCCCAATCAATAACCAAAGCCTCCACTGCATACTCGTCCATCACCGCTAAAGCCACTTCAATATTCCGAAATCCTTCTGTTGAGAATTCTATGCTCATTTGATTGACACCGGCATTGCCTTCAAAAGGCTGTTTAATTTGTAGTCCACGCATATTGGCGTTCTCAAATTCCCTTCCATTATTAGCTTCAGGGAAATAATTCAAGGCCGTGGGTCGGTTTCGCCTCTCCATTGAGGCTTTCCTCCAGGAGGGATGCCCTGAAGAAAAGGGATAGCCTGCCAGGCAGGATTGATAGTTGATTTCTGCAAAATTGCCTTTAGCGTAAGTAGATTCTACATAAGTTAATGGAGTATTATTCGGCAGGTCATTATCAAAAACCCAGTAGTAAATAATCTCTGCCTCTGGTCTTCCTGTAGAATAAAAATGAGCGGTAGCAGATAAAGCTGATTCAAGACTCACCGTCTGTTTGGCACTTAGTGAATCAGGCAGACCCTCCCAATGACTGAATTCAAATCCTTCATAGGGTATGGCTTCCAGTTCAATCGGTACTTCACTTAGATATATTCCCTCCCAGGGATAAACCGGAGCGTTTATTCCTTCCGTTTCTTCAATCAAATCAATAGTATTGAGCCTAAT
>SLKL01000035.1 GCA_007134625.1 Saprospiraceae bacterium | reverse complement strand
TTTTTTAATCCTTTCAAAATTTTATAAAAGCCGCCATTCAGATAACTCATGGCTTCCTGATCATCTCTACTGTAAGAGCGACAAATTTTAATTAAAAAAGGGAAACAGGCTTCGAATAAAGCCTGTTGTGCCCTTTGATTTTTGGCAATACACTGATCAATTAAATTTTGTTCAATATGCATTGAATTCTGACTAAAAATTAAAATACTTGCTCTTAATAAATTAAGTTATTTCAGGTAAATTTAAGTTTTTTTCTCAAAAATTGGCTATCAATGTACTAATAATTTCTCTTGGCTCCAATGTTTTCCATTTTTAATACTTAAATTGTATAGCCCGCTTGGAATTTCTGAAATATTTAACCGCAAGGACTCATTGGCATTTATTTCCTGATTAATTTGCTGATGCATAATAATTCTACCTTGCATATCCACCACATTGATTGTAGCACCCGCATCAATACTTTGATTACTGGATATATGAATAAAGTTTTGTGCCGGATTAGGGTATATTATTAATTCTGTATCAATGGATAGGTTAGTTTTTCCTGAAGAATAGTCCATTACTTCAGTTGTCTCTGTATTTCTCTCATCCCCGCTTGTTAAGTGGTAATCAAAGCCTCCATTCAAATTTCGGGAAAGATCGACACAAGCTCTTGTCTTACATGTTCTTGTAATAACCATAACACAATACGTTTGTTTAGGGTCTAAAACAAGAATGGAAGGGGTTGTTTCTCCTGTACTCCATCGATACCTTACCGGAGTGTTATTACTGAAAGGAGTTACGGCAGTTAGTGTCCATCCTGTTAAATTTTCCCTAACTTGAATTTCGACCTCACAACGTTTAAATTGAACAAAAACTCTTCTGATTATTCTACAATCATTTTCAATGTCAGTAATAATTACAGTGTATATACCCGATTCTGTAACTCTTATTTGATCAGTAGTTTCTCCGGTGCTCCACAGAAATTCAAGATTTTGTGAAGGATCGTAATGAACCACTAAATCAGCATATCTTATGTCTGATGAATAATTGACTGAGACTCTGGCTTTGATACAATCCGGATCAGTTATGGGCCTCCCTATCCATATACATGTTTCTGCAACACAACCATTGCTAAAAACAACTGTAACACAATAACGACCGGGTTCATCTACTCTGATTATTTTGCTTGTGTCACCCGTATTCCATCGAATCTGCTCGATTTTATCTCCTGGTCGGGCTTGGATAGTAAGGAAAAAGCCAAGCATTGACCTATTAGCAGGTAATCTTTTTATTTGTACAACACATTCTTTGGGTTTTGTAATATCATCACAAAATCTTGCAGTACAACCATTAGCGTCAGTCATGGTAACACAAAATGAACCATCTTCAGGAAGGGTAGTGGTCTCTCCTGTTGAGCCGTCACTCCAAATAAATCTAAATGGCTCCGCACCCTTCCCTATTGCCTTCAGTGTGATTTGTCCATCATTATTTCTTATTTTTCTCACCCTTACAGCGCAACGCTCCTCTTTATTTTCAGTGCAGTAATCAAGTTTAGTGCTCAATTGATTTTGATTGGGTGCAAGCCTCTCTTCAACTACGACCATTTGATTGTCGCAATTTTCATATCTGAAAGAAACTTGGGCTCCGTTAATGTTTTCTTCGTTTAGGTCAACTTTAAATCCACCGTTATTACCGGTAATTAGTGCAAGGTGGTCAGACACATTGGTTCCCCAGTTTATCTTCAAAATAACTTCGTGTTGTGCAACACCATTCCCGTCTTCATCAATAAGATAGCCTGAAATAGTGATATTGGAGAAAATAAGTGTAGAAATAAAAATACTCCAGAAAGTTGTTAAAAAAGTCGTTTTCATGTTTAAAGTTTTTAAAGTGAAAAGTGATGAATAATTTACTAACAAGTACGGATTGAAGCTTTCTAATTGTTGGCTATCATTTCTTTTTCTTTAAATTTGCTTACTTTTGTTTTTTAACTATCAGCTCTTGAAAAGGTAGTTTCCTAACTAGAATTGACTTTTTATGCTCAAGTATTACTTGATTTTTTTTATCTATTTCTTTTATTACTCTATTGAATTGGAGGGGCAGATAGTTCATAACTTTTTTGGAAAAGATCTAATGACGGTCAGGGAGAACAATAGCTGGGTTGTCTCCAATTCTATTGAGGAAATTTACGAATTAATTATTAAAAAGGAGAATACATCAGCTGAATTGCGGAAATATACTTTTGATCACAATGGACTTCCCGTCCTTATTTTGACAGGAGAAGTAGATACTTCGTGGTCTCATTCTGACCCTTTTAAGGCTGAAGTAGAGTATAGTTTTACTTATGTAATGGAGGAGTTGTTTCTACGCAGAAAGGTGAACCAACGAAGTTTTCAAGGTTTGATTAATAGAGAAAATATTTTTAGTGAAACAAAGTACGTAAATTATTTTAACCGTCCCCAATTCAAAGATGGTAAAGGCTTAGAGATGAACTTTTACTTCACTCCCGGCGGAAGACCACTTGAGATTTCTATTCAAAATCCCCAAAAGCAGGAGATACATTACCATCTTTCCTATCAATCCAACAGGGTAGATGAGGTAACCAAATTAGAGAAACGGGGGGAGGGTCAGTTCTCTGAGGTGATGCATGCTGTTTATGAATATGATCGCAGTAATCGACCTGAAAGGATAAAACTGTCCAGAGATGAAGAGGAACTAATAACCATAGAAATCGAATACGACCAAAGAGCTTTCCCTGTTCGTAAAACTTTTTTCCGTCAAGGCGAACCTTATAAAGAGGTCCGGTACTTTTTTGTAACTTAAGAGTGATTATCTTATTCCGCAGCAATATTTTTTATATTGGGCGGTGCAGAACTAATGAAATTGAAATCAATTGTTAATGGATCCTTCGACTTCACTAAAGCTTCGCTTGGTTCGATTCACCACCTTTGCCTTGTACCCAACTAGTTGGTGTAGTGGGAAAAAGCAGGCTTGGTTCGACAGGAACAACATCGCACCACATCGCAGGATAAGCAATGGATAATGAAAGAAAAGTTGAAAGTTCATAAAGTTGCCTGTCTCTAAGGGAACGAAATGAAATGTAGTTTACTGACGATAAAAGGGTGAAAGTTGACCCTTCGGCGCCGCAGGGCAAGTAATGGATAATGGACAATTGATAATGGCACACAGAAGCCAGTAGCCAGAGACCAGTAGCCAGTAACCAGAGACCAGTAGCCAGAGACCAGCTGCCAGAAACCAGAAACCTGGGACCAGAAGCCAACAAATAACTTGCATGTCAATTCTTGCTTTTACTAAAAACTGCATTTTTCCATATTGATGGTCTTTTAAACGCTGAACTAAGCAGTAATTTTACTCAAGTTTTATTCGCTTGTTGATGGAGGGAATCATTCCCGGGAGACCAACAATCAGGATGACTACGACAGCCGTAATCAGCTTTATCCATATCGGGTCAACTCCCAACATAAGCACCTGAGATATGATTAATCTGAATACTATAGACCCCAAAATAACACCTCCAATTCGTATCCACAGGCTTTTTACACCCAAAATATTCATCAGACTTTCGCCTATGATTACCGCTCCCAGCCCCAGAATGACAATCCCAACTCCCATATTGATATCTGCAAATCCTTGAAGTTGCACTACCAAAAATCCACTTATTGCAATCAGACCATTTGCCATGGCAAGACCAATTATTTTCAAACCATCTGAATTGATACCATAACTTCTCGCCATAACGGAATTATTCCCTGAAGACCGCATGGATAGCCCAAAGTCAGTTTTTAACAAGAGGGTTAAAAAAAGTACAAGAAAGATAAATATCAGGATGAGCGTGAGTAATTCATTATAAACAGTTTCCTGAAATGGAGTAATCCAATGGAAAATATCTTTGGTATCAATAGGTATGGGTACGTTTGACCTGCCCAGTATGTGTAGATTTATTGAATACAAGCCCGTCATGACCAAAATACCACTTAGCAGACTGTTGAGCCTCATTCTGGTATGAATCAAACCCGTAGCCATACCTGCCAGCATGCCGCCTGCTATGCATACGACAAGTGTGAAGGAAAGACTCCAACCGGCGACAAGACCTATGGCGGTGATTACACCACCAAGGGTATAACTGCCATCAGCTGTGATGTCCGGAAAATTAAAAATTCGCAATGAAATGAAAATCCCGAGACAAAGTGCTCCAAGAGCCAAACCCAGTGTTATTGCTGTTAAGTAAAACATCAGTTAGAAAAAGCTTGAAATCCTTTTGGAATATCCAATCCCAGAGTGCTCACTGCTTCAGGATTGTAAATTTTATTTCTTACCACTACTTCCTGAATAGGCGGCAATTCACTTCTTTCACTATCAAAAAAATCTGCAGCAAGAAGTCCTGCCTGATGACCCCAGGAATAAAAATCAGCTCCGAATGCTGCAACAGCCCCTCTTGCCACCAATCCTGCTTCACTGGAAAATATAGGAATACCTGAGCGATTACACAATCGAAGTACAACCTCAAATGAGGAGAAAATAATATTATCAGGCATAGCAAAAAATACATCTATTCCCCTTTCAATTAATGACTGTGTGACCAATTGGGTTTCAGATGAATTGGCGACGGGCAAGGCATGTACTTCCAGACCTAAGTCATTAGCAGTTTGTTTTATTCTCTCCAACGCATTGAGGCTTTGAGTTTCGGCCTGATTGTAAACCAAACCTATGGTTTTTACATCCGGTAACCAATCCAGTATCATCTGAACTGAGGTATCAATATAGTTCAGTGTTTCATATACCCCAAAGAGATTTTCCGGATTATTGCCCTCTGAGTCGGTCAGTCCTGCCATATGTGGTTCAGGTGCTACCATCATGCACACCGGAATATCTCCGGAACGTTGTACTGCACTGATAGTCGATAGGGTAGAGTTGGCCGCTATTAAATCTACTCTTCTCGTGGTAAAAAACTGAAGGGATTGAACCAAAGTATTCATGTCGCCCTGTGCATTTCTGAAAAGAATTTCGAGATTATTATTTTCCTTGCTGTATCCCCTCTCCTCCAGTGCATCCTGAAAACCATCTCTTGCCAAACCTAAGGTTGAGTCTTCAATAGCATCGAGAAAACCTATGGTATAAACACCTTCTTTGTACGAAGTGCCACAACCAATCAGTAATAGAATTAGTAGAAGAGTAAAAGGTATTCTCATATTTCTCATGGCATTGGTTAAATCATTTTTTTTACCTGAACGTCTGCACCGAGGTGCTCGGGCTTTCCGGCAGACTGAGATGTCAGCAAGTTGATTCCCGGCTTTTTGCCAATTTCAATGCTGCCCATTTTACTTTCCAGCCCTAAAGCACAAGCTCCATTATAGCACGCCCATTGAATCAAATCTTCAAACTTTACAAATGATTGAAATCTGTGGATTATTTTCATTTCCTCTAAAATACTAAGACTCCAATTGCTCGTAAGGCTATCCGTCCCTATGGTCATTTTTGCACCGGCATCAGCAAATAGTCTATAGTTGGGCAAGCGATTTTCTATATAAAGATTAGCAGATGGGCAGCTTGCCCAGTAAACTCGGTCATTCCATTCAATAGCCGCAGATATATCTTCCTTTTTGCAGAGCGTATTGTGTACAAAAAGAGTTCGCTTATTGGAATCCATATTTTGCATGGCATAGTGAATAGCCGACTTCGATATCCCATGGAATTCATGTGTTGAGATTCCAAAATTTTCAAAAAAAGAAATCATCTCACCTGTATTGTACAGAAACATATCATTCTCTCCCTGAGTTTCCATATTATGAATGCTAATCGTGCAGTCTATTTCTTTATTAAATTCGTTAATCAATTGAAAAAGTTTCCGTGATACTGAATAGGGGGCATGGGGCACAATTGTCCCTTCAAGTCTGTACTTCTCTAATTGCTGGTAAACCTTAAAATATTGATTAAAGGTTTTTTCTGCATCCTCCTCCTGTCGGAAGTCGAACATCTCTACAAAAGTGATGTACTTAACTGATGATCTCGATTTACATTCAAAGCTATCTGTAATATTGGAAATATCTCCAACGGCAACGATTCCATTATCATGCATTTCTCTATCTGCCTTAAAAATTGCATCCTGAATGATTTCTTCCTCAGCATTCCTTCTGGTAACCACTTCCTTTATAAATTCAACCAAACCAGTACCGGTAGGAACCAATCCCTTCATATGTGAAAGCTCAAGGTGGCAGTGGGTATTAATGAAACCGGGTGTCAGAATACCATCAAAGTTTTGAATAGTGTTGTCCGTTTCTACCGGAAGCGGTTGAATGTCCTTGATTATTCCATCTGCATCAAGAACTAAAAATTGATCCTCCATAACTTCTCCTTTTCCGTTATAGATTCGGTCAGCAGTAAGTTTGAGGGTGCCTTTCATAGTGGGTTCAGATTTCCTGGACGATAAGTCCGTTTTTTATTCTTGGTACAAAATAGGTGCTTTTGGGTGGAAGTGTAGCTTTCTGGTCTGCAACTTTAATCATAATATCCAGACTTAAAGGATACAGACAAAATCCGACATTCAAATCATTTTTTTGAGTTGCATCTATCACACCTTGAATACCTTCAGGTCCTGCAACATATTTTATCCTGCGATCGGATCGAACATCTTCAATGCCAAGAATTTCTTTTAGTATGAGTTCATTAAAAAGTTGATAGTCATTTTCAACTTCGTTTTTCAACTTATTTAGTACCTCTGTACGCCTCCAGTTGAGTTTATACCATTCGCGATTGAGGAAGCAGGTAAGCTCCCATTGTTTACCAGGCTTAGCAGGTACATCAAGGGGAGTGATGTTGCAAAACTTACTCAATTTTGCTAAAAGTAAAGTCGGCGAAATGGAGTTTAATATCTCGATCACGCGATTGTAATCGTGGACTTCTAACTGATCATAAGGGAAAAACACTGAGAGAATGGTTGGGATCTCCGGATGGTCGTTCGGGGCTTTCCTGTAGCTTTTATATAATCTCGAAGCTGCCGCAGTTCTGTGATGACCGTCTGCTATATATGCTCGGGGAATACTTTTTTCAAAATACTGTTGAATTTCTTTTACACCAGAGCTTTCCCCAATTTTATAAAAAAGATGCTTAGTGTTGTCTTCTAATTCCACGGAGAAAAACAACTCTGCGATTCTCATCCATTTTTCCATTTTTTGGTAAAACTGATCTACAGGGTCGAAGCAAAGCAAAATCGGTTTTACCATAGAATGCCTGTGGACAATGAGTTCCATCTGTTGCTGTTCTTTATCTGCGATGGTATGTTCGTGAATTACGATATTACCCTTTAGATAGTCTTCCAGTTCAGCTGAGGCTATTATGGCGGTATGGTTTTTTCCAAAAGGACCCTGAATCTGATAAATAAATATCGAAGGCGTATTATCCTTATTGAAAAAGCCATTATCTGCGAATTCCCGATAATTTTGCTTCACTTTACTCAAAAAAGAATCTAAACCCGGTATTAGACTTTGTTCAGGATAAGAGGCTTTGAATGGATGGATTTTCATTTTTCTTTGTTTTCTTGCAGTCCTTGTTCTTACTAAGATATTTGGATCGAATTTGTTTACTCTAAGTAACTTATGTTAAGTTAGCTACTTGAGTTACCCTTGCTTTTTTTCATAAAAAATTAGTTGACCATATAATAAGTAGGAGCTGCAGGTCCAACCGGTAAGCCAAATCCGAATACCCAAGTATAAAATAAGATGACCCAACCTATGAAAAAGAAGATACTATAAGGCAACATCATTGATATGATAGTCCCAATTCCCAAATCTTTATCATATTTATTGGCAAAAGCGAGTATCAGTCCAAAATAACTCATCATAGGAGTGATAATGTTGGTTACGGAATCACCTATTCTGTACGCTGCTTGGATCACTTCAGGGCTATAACCAATCAACATTAACATCGGCACGAAAATAGGCGCAGTAACAGCCCATTGAGCCGAGGCCGACCCCAGCATCAGGTTGACTGAACCTGAAACCGCTATAAATCCAAGGAAAACCAATGGACCGGTCATGCCAATGGCGTCCAGGAATTCAGCGCCCTTTACGGCAAATATCTGTCCTAAATTACTGTATCCAAAAAAGGCTACAAACTGAGCTGCAAAAAATACGATAACGATGTAAAGTCCTAGGGTTGCCATTGCATTAGACATTCCTTCAATAACATCCCGATCTGTTTTCATTACTCCGGTAATTCTTCCGTAAACAAAACCCGGTATGACGAAAAAGACAAAAATAAAGGTGACAATACCTCTGAAAAATGGTGAATTCAGTATTTCGCCTGTTTCCGGATTTCTTAGGATTCCATTTTCAGGAACTATTGTTAGTGCCAATAATGCCATAATAGCTAAAACTACTAAAGAAGTGATTTTTAGGCCTTTTACCTCTTGACTCGTTAAAGGATTCATCACAGATTGATCTGATAAATCTTCCATTGCCATGTTTGGATCGTATTTGCCCAATTTAGGCTCTACTATCCACAAAGTAACAAATGTACCTACCAAAGTAATCATGAAAGTACTGATGAACATGAAGTAGTAATTTACTGCCGCGTGGACTTCATAATCCGGGTCAATGATTTGAGCCGCCTCTTGAGTCAGTCCTGCGAGAAGCGGATCAATGGTCCCAATTAGCAGGTTAGCACTATATCCACCTGAAACACATGCAAAACCACAGGCAAGACCTGCAAGCGGATGTCTGCCCATTGAGTAAAATATTACCGCTGCCAAAGGAACGAGTACTACATAGCCCATCTCTGAAGCAGTATTGGACACCACAGCACCAAAACAAATGGCAAGTGTCACTAAATTCTTCGGTAAAATAAAAAATTGAACTATGGGATCAACTGCTTTTCTTATGATATACCATAACCATCTGAAAGGGAACAAAATGATATCCAATAATTTCAGCAAAACGTTTTCACTCTTGAAGAAGCGATTTTTAAATTCCAGTTTCTTTTCTGATGGTTTAAAAGAGGCTGCTTTTAGTACTAAACCTCTGATTAATGCACTGATAAGTCCTGAACGCTCTGCTACACCAACCCCGAGAAGGGCGACCAGTACAACTCCCAAGGGTGCAAATCCCGTAAAGTTCCTGACCAGATTTTCTACTATCCACCTGAAACCATCTGCATTCATTAAGCTGACAGGCTCGATAATTCCGTCTGGTGCTCTACCTCTCGCACCTTCGGGTCTGGGATCAATGGCGGTCCATCCCAACCAATCTGCCAGTCCACTGATCAAAATTACACCCAATGCAAATATGGCAAATAGTGTTACCGGGTGTGGTAGTAAATTACCCAACCACTCCACAAAATTCAGGAATTTAGTGAACCAACCCTTCTTTTCGTGTCCTGTGGTTGTAGTCCCGGGTTTATTTTGCTGGTTATCCTCCATTGATTTTATCATTTAGTTAATAACTGCCTGCCTCCAAGCTGAAAAAAATGCTAAAATATAAAATAATGTTGAACTGCATCTTCTAACTGTACACTGGTGAGTGATTGAATGAGATGTCAACCCCTAAGAAATAATAAAAATCAAACTTTTTTTTATTCAATGATGACCTTTTGAAGATGAAATCTATAAATGGGTGTCTTTCAAAACAAGGCCTTAAAAAGACAAAATTTTAAAACTTTTTAAATCATCTTAAAAAAACAAAAAAATGAGAGCCATTTATTTTACAAGCGTTTTAATTATTACTTTATTAATGTCATCTTCAGAAGCTTTTGGACAGATTTCATATGGTGTTAAGGCTGGTGCCGGAATAGGGACTTTCAGTATGTCCGATCAATTTAAAGAGGATTTCGTTATGGATCCGGTTTTAATCATCCATGCAGGAGGGATGGTTAACTATCAGTTTGGTGGAAAGTTTGCGGTACAGGCAGAAATTCTATTTGCCCAGAAGGGCGGGGAATTGGTTTCAAGACAGGTGGATGAATGGGTAATAGGATCTGATCTTCAGGGTAATGTTTTGACAAGAGTAGGGGTTTTATCTATCCGCGAAAAAGTAAATTTCCTGGAAATTCCTTTACTCTTGCAATATAGATTCAGAGGACGTCAACTTACTCCCTATCTTGCTGTAGGACCACAATTTGGATTTGCAATTGGTGGTAATGGCAAGGCAAAGGTTGACAATGATTTCGACCCATGGGAGTCAGAAAAGAGAAGTCTCACCTTTGGTAGTGCCAATGCCGATGATTATGCTGCCTTTGATTTTGGTTTTTCCTTGGGAGGAGGGTTTGAGCTGAATTTAGATTCGGGATCACTAACCTTTGATTTGAGAGCAGGACTGGGAGTATCCAACTTAGATCCCAGAGGTAGAGAGGCCTTTAAGGTCAACTCACGAGCCTTTACTTTTGGAATAGGATACAAGTTTGGAGGTGGATGGTAATTCCACCTTTGAGCCTTGAGAACACCCACCCTTTTATTTCAAACCCAAAAATTATCAAAGATGAATTGCCTTAATTGTGGAACCTTTTTGGAAGGATCCGAGACTACCTGCCCATCTTGCAATATCAATGTTAAAAGTTTTGGAACTTTTAAACGCGAGGCAGTCAACCCGGTAATTTCAAATTCAAGCATTACTGACTTTCAACTTAAAAATACTTGTCCGAATTGTAGAGAAGAAATCATTGAGATAGAATCGGAGAAATGTCCGAGCTGTAATTTCAAACTGGATTTTAGTAATGATCAGTCCGGACAGATTTATGGAAAATTTTCCGAAAATAAGAAGAAAGACAGTAACAACCACATAAAATACTTTGGGATTAACTAATGCCATTTTGTCAACATAAAAAAGTTAAATAATGAGCCGAAAAAAAGAAGTTACCCCATTCAGTATAGCTTTTCTGGATTTGTT
>SLKL01000221.1 GCA_007134625.1 Saprospiraceae bacterium | reverse complement strand
GAAGTAGCACTTGCATCCCTGATAAAAGATCTAAAGATTTCCTCCGGTAAGTTCATCAAGGACAAAAAACTCTTTAAAAATTTTAAGGGCTGGCAAAAAGGTTATGGAGCCTTTACCTACAGCATCGACAGAAAAAAAATTTTGATAGAATATATAAAAAACCAGGAAGAACATCACAGAAAGAAATCTTCCAGGGAAGAGCTTATCAAATTGCTCAAAAAACATGGAATTGACTATGATGAGAAGTATCTTGAGTAAAGAGTAATAAAAGAAATTTACTCTTTGCAAAAAAAGTACAAAAACATTCAACCCCTTCAGGGTTGCCGGTTCAAAGCACCCCTCAATTTATTGGCATTCATGCCCTTCAGGCTTGTTAGTGTCATACCAATCCCAAAGAGCTTGAACACAACTAAGGAAACAAGCCCGCATACCAACCCTGAAGGGGTTGAACATATGTAGTAGTAGGGAAGCAAGTCAGCACAGCAACCCCAAAGGGGTGAATGTAAGCAAAGCAATCCTGAAGGGGTTGAATGTAAGTAGGAAGCAAGTCAGCACAGCAACCCCAAAGGGGTTGAATGTAAGCAAAGCAATCCTGAAGGGGTTGAATGTAAGTAGGAAGCAAGTCAGCAAAGCAACCCCAGGGGTTGAATGTAAGTAAGCAACCCTGAAGGGGTTGAATAAAAGTAACCCAAGCTCTCGCTCAAAACAATAATCCCTCAATCCCGTTTTATCCTTTATTGTTTTTTATGGAGCAGCAAAAAAAATCTCTCGACTTTGATATCTTCAAAAGGGTCATTGCACTGGCAAAACCCTATAAATTGCTGTTTTTTGTATCCCTACTTCTGGCAGTTGTACTCGCACCCGTTTCCATACTGAAGCCCTATTTGATCAACGTAATGGTCGATGATTACATCTTTGAGTACGATCTGCAGGGGATGACTACCATGGCGATTATACTCGTGGCGGTGCTGATGAGTGAGTCTTTTCTCAAATACCTGTTTATGTTGTTTTCCGCACTATTGGGACAAAACGTAATCCGAGACCTGAGAGTCAGGGTTTTTAAACACCTCACCAGTCTAAAACTCAGCTATTTTGACAGGACACCGATAGGGCGATCTACCACCAGGACGATCAACGATGTAGAGACCATCAATCAGATTTTCTCACAGGGTGTGCTGACCATCATTGCCGATATTTTGGGGATTACGGCCGTACTCGCCATTATGTTTTACACCAGTTGGCAATTGACTTTGGTGGTGTTGACTACGCTGCCGATATTGATGTTGGGCAGTTATATTTTTAAGGAAAAAGTAAAAAAAGCCTTTCAAAGGGTCAGGAATCAGATCTCGATAATGAACTCTTTTCTGCAGGAGCGCATATCCGGCATACAGGTAGTGCAGGTATTTAATGCCGAAAAACAGGAACACGATAAATTTCGCGAAATCAACAGAGCCTATACCTCTGCCAACCTCAACAGTATTTTGTATTATGCCGTTTTCTTTCCATTTGTAGAGATTGTGTCGGCAGCATCTCTGGGATTGCTGGTTTGGTATGGAGCAAAAGGCGTACTCGATGGGCATGTTACCATTGGGGTGTTGATCGCTTTTCCATTGTATATTAATATGCTATTTCGCCCCATCCGTATGCTTGCGGATCGCTTCAATACCCTTCAGATGGGATTGGTGGCAGCTGATCGCGTTTTCAATGTGTTGGATCATTCTGAGTTTATCCCCAATGAAGGTTCCTTAAAACCCCAAAGCCTCAAAGGCGATCTGGAGTTTGATAAAGTACATTTTAGCTATGACGGGGAAAACGATATACTGAAAGGAGTAAGCTTTAAAATAGATGCCGGGCAAACTATGGCTATTGTCGGGAGCACAGGCTCGGGTAAAACCACCATCATCAATCTGGTCAACCGATTTTATGACATACAAAAGGGAAAAATACTGATAGACGGAGAGGATATCAAAAATTTTGAGCTTTCTGCCTTGCGCTCGAGGATAGCATTGGTATTGCAGGATGTTTTTCTTTTTGGCGGTAGCATCTATGAAAACATCAGTTTAAGAGATCCCAAAATCAGCAGGGAGGAGATCAGAAAAGCAGCCGAAATCATCGGAGCAGATAAGATAATCAATCAACTACCCGGGCAATACGAATTTAAAGTTACTGAGCGGGGCTCCAATTTATCGCTTGGTCAGCGGCAATTAATTTCTTTTGTCCGAGCACTCGTCTTCAAACCCGATATCCTGATACTCGATGAAGCCACTTCCTCTGTAGATACGGACACCGAGTCCATCATTCAACACGCCATCGAAAAACTTATAAAAAAACGTACCTCCATCATCATCGCTCACCGCTTATCCACCATACAGCATGCAGACAAAGTACTTGCCCTGAAAAAGGGAGAGGTCGTTGAATACGGGAAACAAGAAGAACTCCTCGCCAACCCCAACGGCTATTACCGACAGCTTTACGATAAGCAGTTTATACCGGAGGTGGTGGGGTGATGCCGGGAGCTTATTATTGTAGCTGTGCCCTTCAACCTAGGTTTAATCCAACTCAAAACTAATAGCCCGTCGAAGCCAAAACTACTCGGGCGTCAGTCGAAACTAGAATTCAAAACTACCCTCGCCCCATAAAACACCCGCTCCGCATTCTCCTCCGGATACAACTCTATATGATAAACCCCCGCCGGCAAATGACCGATATCCAGAGAAAACCGCTCCTGAGGATGATCGAGCTTTTGCCGATG
>SLKL01000038.1 GCA_007134625.1 Saprospiraceae bacterium | reverse complement strand
TTTTTCTTTAAAATTTAAACAGTCATTGGACTAATAAATTTAAAACCACAAATTTTTACATCATAGCCATTTGATTTTAGAAGTTCATATTTTTCAATTTAAATGTGATTTATAGGCATGGTTCTAAACAACTAACATTTCTAAAATCGTATATCGTTAATCGGTGTTCGGCGTTCAATTAATGATCTAACGTGAATTTAACCATTAACCTTCATCTTTTTTCCAAAGTACCTCCTCGGCATTATTGATTAGTGCAATCTCGCGACCCAACTGGAAAAAGTAATCAGACAGTCGATTCAAAAACTTAACACCAAGAGGGTGTATTTCTGCTTCACCGGATAGTGACACTACCCTTCTTTCTGCTCTGCGACATACTGTTCGGCAGATATGGGCCTGAGAAACACAGGGATGACCACCGGGTAATATAAAATTTGTCAGAGTAGGAAGTTTGGCATCTTTGGTATCTATCCAGCTCTCCAACTGATTGATAAAAGACTCCGGTACAGGAGGCGGATCGGTTATCTTTTTACCCGGAGTAGCAAGATAAGAACCCAGATCAAACAGCCTGTTTTGGATTCTGAATAATTCCTGCTTTATCTCTTCATTATCAATAGTGTCCCTCAGGAGACCTATGAAAGAGTTCAGTTCATCTACGGTTCCATAGGCTTCTATTCTGTAGTGATCTTTTGGAACTCTTTTCCCTCCAAACAATGAAGTTTTTCCCTTATCTCCTGTTTTGGTGTAAATCTTAAAACCCATAATTTTTATTTAGACTTCCGTGAGTAACTTTTTAATTTCAGTATTCTTTTCATCAATCTCCACTTTACCATCTCTTAAACGGATTAGTCTGTGCGCATGTTCAGCAATATCCGGTTCGTGAGTAACTAAAATTATAGTATTTCCATCATTATGGACCTTTTCAAAGATTTCCATAATCTCTATCGAGGTTTTTGTATCGAGATTTCCGGTAGGTTCGTCAGCAAGGATAATACTTGGATTGCAAACCAAGGCCCTGGCAATAGCCACCCTCTGTCGTTGTCCCCCACTCAATTCATTGGGTTTGTGATCCATTCTGTCTGAAAGGCCAACCTGTTCCAATACAGCTTCTGCCCTTTCTATTCTTTTCGATCTTGCGACTCCCCCATAGACTAAAGGTAAGGCAACATTATCCAAAGCTGTAAGACGTGGCAACAAATTAAAGGTCTGAAAAACAAATCCGATCTGCTTATTTCTGATCTCTGCTAATTCACTATCTGACATAGTACTTACATCATAATCGTTGAGAATGTAAGTACCGGAAGAAGGGGTATCCAGACATCCTAGCACGTTCATTAAAGTAGATTTTCCGGAACCTGATGGACCCATTAATGCAACGTATTCATTCTGATTTATAACTAAATCAATACCACTGAGTGCATTGACTTTCAACTTTCCCATCTGATAAACCTTCCACAAGTCTTTAGCCAGTATTATTTCTTTCATCTGTAGTTAATAGTTTTTCTAAGTCTAAAGATACTAAAAAACGATAACCAAAGCTGTAATATTTGGAAGAATGCTTCCTGATTATCTGCCAAACAGTCTGGATGGACTATAAATCAATTTAAGAGTCCATTCCGAAAATCCTTTTCGTTATGAAAATGAGCGAAAAATTCAAGATCGAGGAAGAAGGAAAAATATTCCGCAGGTGTAGCCATAGCTACATTGAGGAAAGATTTTTCCTGATGACGAAGATATTGAATTTTGCAGCAATTTGTAATAGAAAGGGGTTTTCGGAGTGGACTCATTTAAAGATTTAATGATTATTTAAAACTAAACAGTAGGCTAATATAGATTTATGCTTTACTTTAGTTGATCCTAATAAACAAGAAAAAAAGTCAGTGGCTCTATTGATCGAAAACCAAATCTTTCCCCCGGTTCTTACTATTGCTTTGGCACTAAAAGAAGGAAAGCTACTTATAGAAGCTTGTGAAAACTACAATAAAGGTAGTTTCAGAAACAAATTTTCAGTAATGAGTTCCGGTGGCACAACAACTCTATCTGTTCCATTGGATAAAGGAAAGAACAATTCCAAGCCCATAAAAGAGGTGACCATCTCATATGCAGAAAACTGGCAGCAAAATCACTTGCGTACTATTCAGACCAATTATGGTAAAAGCCCCTTTTTTGAGGATTACTTTCCCGAAATCGAGCGTATTTATTCAGTAGATTTTGAATACCTATTTGATTTGAACAAGAAAGCTTTGGACTTAATTTCCCAACTCTTATCTCTTAATCTCCCAATTGAAACAACTACTGAATATCAGAGTGATTATTCACTCAATCAATCAGAAATAAAGGATTACCGGAATATAATAACACCTAAATTGGATACTAAAAACTACAACTTCAAAACCTATCCCCAGGTGTTTGAAGATAGACATGGCTTTATACCAAACCTGAGTATTTTGGATTTACTATTTTGCATGGGACCTGAAAGCCTTATTATTTTGAAGGAGACCGGTCTTAGGAATATCTAAATTATTAGCCATTCGATTTAGAGGGAGGTGTATTACAAATCAGGTACCTTTCAACAGATAGGAGAATTACGAATTAGGAATTACGAATTAGGAATTACGAATTAGGAATTAGGAATTAGGAATGACTTTGTTGCATGGCAGTTAGTCCGAAGTAAAAGTTCCCTAACCCAAACTTTTGGGATTAAGCGATCTTTCGACTTTTTGGCATTCCAAGGGTCACAAATTTGTTTAGTATCTTGGA
>SLKL01000261.1 GCA_007134625.1 Saprospiraceae bacterium | reverse complement strand
TGATGATGACCGTAGCGGTGCTTGATGGTTTGGTTCTGTCCGCCGATGACATTGGCACTTCCGTGCATGGCATGTGAGACCGTTACTCCACCGGCAAGGGCATGATAAAAAGCAATGTCGTAAGGATTGATTACATCTGCAATTCGCACTTCGGCGGTGACGGGATTGGTCATTTCATTTACTGCGTCAAGCCCCACATGGGAGTGCGCATCCACGATTCCCGGCATCAGGTATTTACCACTTACATCTTTGATTTCTACCCCTTCCGGCGCGCTTAAACCTTCACCAATTTCGGTGATTTTGCCATCGATTATCAAAAGGTCTGTTTCATATAAGTCATCCCCACTTACGGTAATGAGGTTGCCACCTTTTAGCAAAATACTGCCCACCGGGGTTTCCACCTGAGACCAGCTCAGTGAACTGCACGCAATTAATAATAGCAGAATTAAATTAATTTTTATGCTGATCATTTTCATTCTTCATCCTTTTTGTAGCTGAATAATTTTCCGTCAATAATCATGTATTGAACGGCTGCTTTGTCTTCTGTAAATGATTTATCGAACAGTACAAGATGTGCTTGTTTCCCTTCATTTACTGTGCCTGTAATTCCATCAATCCCGAAATGTGTCGCTACATCAGTGGTTAGCGCAGCCAATATTTCATCAGCCGAAAATCCAAATTCCTTTAATGCTCTGACATTTTTGAGTAAATCATTCGTCTTGGTCTCTAACATGGAAAAGCCCAATAATGCATTCCTGTCTTTTAATTCTGAAGCGAGATTCATTCTTCTCTCGAACTCTTTGGTTCTACTCTCGACCAATCTTTTATACTCTTCTTCAGTCATTCCCGCGGGTAATGATTTTTCTTCTTCAGGTTTTTCTTCTTTTTCAGCCGTTCTTCTGCTTTTTCTGTTTGGTCTCTCTTTTTCTTCTTCTTTATCTGATTTTTCGGTTTTTTCTTCATGGGGGTGATCAGGCCAGTTCAGATCCGGGAAAAATTGAATATTTTCAGGTAATGTGCTGAGAATGGACGCATCCAATTGGCTTACATTGGTGAGAATGATGTCTAAATCGAGCTCTTCAGCCAGCCTGACAGCCCTCAGAATTTGTCTGTTTTCCGGGACATTGAAATAAACCACCTGTTCCTTTTTTACTACAGGGAAAAGTGCAAGGGTCTGATCATTAGCATTCAGGCGAGCCTTCCCTTCAGGTGATTGTTTATAACTCTCGCTATATTCCAGTTGAAGACGTGTGTTGCTGATCAAATCTCTCCAGACTACCATAGTTGCAAGTGGAGTAGCGGGATATACTCTTGCCATATTTCTCCACTGCGCAAACAGTCCCGTTTCTCTCATGAGTAGATGACTGTTGTTGTCCTCTTTTTCTTTTATTAAAAAAAGCGAACCTTTTCCCGTCATCACATATCCTCTGGGAACCACATGAATAATGCCAAAGCCCTGTTTGTGGAGCCTTTCAACGCCCCTTGAATTCAGTTCAAATTCGTCGATGATTGAATTTTGGGGGTTAATACCTGCATGAGAAAGCGGAGTATTTCCAGGAGCTCCTCTCCAGGCACTTCTGCGCGCGTCGTCCTCCTCGTCTTTAAGGCCTTCATGGCTGAGTGGATTGATAAAAGCAGAATAGAGTTTAAGTCCTTCTCCGTCTATCGTTTTCGCCAAAGCCGGGGCTTCAATCTCTTTTCCGATTTGCCGGATGATACCATTTTGGATCAGCAAATTGGTTTTCTCGTACTCAGCTCCTGGTTGTGATTTTATGGTCACATTGCTGATAAACAGATCCGAGGAGATTTTCGGCATCTCATCACCACTGAATTGAGCTATGATTTTTTCATTAGAGAAAAAAGTACATAGGATCAACAGCAGAGTGATCGGAATGATTTTGTTATGCATAAAAAATGATTAATTGATTTAAATTTATACTGTCTGCGGTGCATTTTCAAACATGGCGGCTAATTTTTCCACCGTATAGTCCACCTCGTCTTTGGTGTTGTAATGCGAAAAAGAGAACCTTATGGTCTTTCTTCCCTCTTTATCACCGACGACCTGTATTACATGAGAGCCTTTGTCTGAGCCCGAACTGCACGCTGAACCACCAGAGGCGCAAATGCCTTCAATGTCCAATGCCAACAATAATAGCTCGGTTTTGGGTCCCGGAGGGAATGAAACCGAAAGGACGGTATATAAGAATTCACCTTCCTGAATACCATGAAAACAAACTCCGGGTACTTTTTCCAGTAATTGTTGCTTTAGAAAATCTCTGACTGAGGTAATTTTTTGTTTTCTCTCCTCCATCTCATCTATAGCCAATTGAAGGGCCTTGGCTTGACCTATGATGCCGTGCAGGTTTTCCGTTCCTCCTCTTACATTTCGCTCCTGTCCACCACCACTGATAAAAGGCTTGATTAGGTTATCCGCATTGATGTAGAGAAAACCTACCCCTTTAGGACCGTGAAACTTATGGGCAGAACCGCTGAGAAAATGCACATTGATTTCGTTTACATTTATGGGAAAGTGTCCTACGGTTTGTATGCTATCTGTATGAAATAGTGCATTGGACTCCCTGCACAATTCGCCTATTGCTTTGATATCTGCCATAGTGCCGATCTCGTTATTGGCATGCATTATGGAGACGAGCGTTTTATCCTGGCTGTTTTTCAAAAGCTCTCCCAGATGGCTCAGATCAATCTCTCCAAGTGGATTCACCTTGACCAGTTCCAGTTCAATTTTATCTCTCATTTGG
>SLKL01000438.1 GCA_007134625.1 Saprospiraceae bacterium | reverse complement strand
GGCTTGATAAATAGTCTATGTGGTAAAAAATGGATTTGCTGATTTCCTATTTGGACTATGCACTAGATGCTTTAGTCCTTAGATGCTCTGAATAAATGTGGGCAATTAAATTTTCTAGCTAGATTGACTCTTTAATTCCTAAAGATGTCAGATTTAAGAACATCACCACTTGCTTAAAGCCTATAATTTTTACAAATACCTCGTAGTTTGAGGGTTAGTAAAAACAATTTGTTGAATCAAGTTCATTTAATTTCGAATTTTGGGTGTCCGAACTATGTGGTATTAGTAAAATCAGTAAAGAAAATAATCGGGTAAACTAAATGGGAATTTTCCCAAAAACATTTAAATTCCAAGTAATAAGAGAAATCGGACCTTCTTGATTTTTTTGAGCATCCATTCAAAGTTTTAGTCGAAAAGAGCCACTTACCTGTCTGAGCTTTAGCAATTCTTACCAACTTACAGTTCAACGCCAAAAATTTATCATTTTTTCATACTATTTGGCACTCGCCCCATCGGACATGAGTCAGCAAAAGAATTGCTAAAGCGAGTTTAAGTGGGGCCGGCTAAAACTTTGTTAAATGGATCAAAAAAAGCGAGTAGTCCTAGACCTTTTTTGTTTCTTTTTTGGGGCGATGCCAAAAAAGAAAAATACCTATGACATGCCTACTGGATTAATCAGTCTTGTCTTGTCTTGTTCACAAGAAGTGATAGGGTCTTACAGCACTTTTTTGTGTCCCACTCTAATTGTTTCTACTTATTGGATTTATTCAAATAATCCCTTAGAGCCATTGTCATTGATGGGCACTCCTTGGTCGGTGCCTGAATATTGATTGTCAAGCCCCTTTCGAGAACTGCTTTTTCTGTACTTTTCCCAAAGACCGCTATTCTCGTTTCATTTTGCTTGAAATCCGGGAAGTTTTCATACAGAGAGGTGATGCCTAATGGGCTGAAAAATACAAGTACATCATAGGTAATATCAGATAAATCTGAAAGATCACTACTTACAGTTCTGTACATCATTGCTTCCTGAAAATCAAAATTGTTTTCAGTAAGGTACTTCACTACCGGCACACTACCGAGGTTGCTGCATGGTAAGATAAACTTATGACCATCTTTGTACTTCATCAAACTGGTGGATAGATCCTGAATGAATCTGCGACCATAAAATACCTTCCTCTTTCTGTATAAAATGAATTTCTGGAGATAGTTTGCGATGGCTTCTGTCAGACAAAAATATCTTGTTTCCATGGACATCTTTATCCTCATTTCATCACACATTCTAAAGAAGTGTTCTATACTATTGAGACTGGTAAATATCACGCAGTTGAATTCATCGGGTCGAATTCTCGTTTTACGGAATTCTTTCTCAGTAACTTCTTCAACGTGAATAAATGGTCTCCAATCAATTTTCACTTTGAATTTCTCCTCAAGTTCAAAATAGGGTGAACGAGAAGGTTCAGGTTGTGAAACAAGGATAGATTTTACCTTTTTGTAGGATTCCTTGGTTTTAGCGTTTGCTGCCATGAAAAATCAGGTTTTAATACCAGTTTTTATATAATACTTGTAAAAAACTTCCCCAAAACTAGTATCGGGGCGATTTCGACGGTGCAAAGATAGACAAAAAAATGAAATTGGTAATCTATTAAAAATTTACTTCCAATAAATAAGCCCCTTAGTTGGCGGGTAATGTAGAATAGTATTACTAGAAACAATGATATGTAAATTGCTGTATTTGAAATGATATCCGGCGCAAAAGCAGCAAATGCGTTCAACGGGAAAATTAACAGCCCAACAAAAATATTAAAAATAATTATTGTAAAATAAAACCGATTGATCTCTTTTTCCGCCCTTGCAAACAGTTTCAGGTAGTTCATAAAGACATGCCTGAGCAGATAAATACCCGCTATGAAGACAATACATTGCCAGAGTTTTATGGATTTGTCGATATAAATCACATCGTGCAAAACGAAATATGCCAATAATCCAAGGTTGATGATAAAAAAGGAATGCAGGAAAAAAAGTTGTAAAGAAGTGCCGCTCTTTTGTTCTCGCATAAAAAAGCTTAAAAAGTTGTCGTTGATCAGAGAACGGTAAAGTTTATTGAGAACTGACCTGTCGGCGGCAATGATTAATGCCAGAAAAACTGTACAAAGCAGGAATATGAACAGCAACATTTGACTGCTTTCATCCTTATTTCGAAACGACAGAGCTACATCTTTTTGATCAGCCACCTCCTCTTTTGCATCGACTTTGACCTGTTCATCCGGTTTGTCTATGGTTTCTTCTGACTTTTTTACTTCTATTTCAGGTGTATCTGTTACTTCCGGTATTTCCTCTTCCTCAGGGTGTTCAACTGTATCTAAATCCATATCCACCTCGACTTCATCAATCTGCATGCTCTCCTCAGTTGGTGTGGTATCCGTGATTTTTTCAGTAGTATCTGTTGGTGCCCCCAAACGGTGCGTCAGGTCAAAGGGGTTTTGACTCCATAAGCACAGAGGCAGTAGCAAAAACAAAAGAATGAATGCGTATCTAATAGTCATTAGTCTAATCGATGCTCAATTATATTACAAAAATGCGAATATATTGCGACATCAACATGAAAATTGTGGAATCTTTTTTCTGAACTAATGAATCTAAGTACATGACAAAAATTCTCATTAAACAATTTTAAAACAACGATTATCAAGTTGAATAAAGAGTTAAAACGCTGAATGCCAAATATTTAACAATTAGATCAAGGGCTAAATTTGCGTTAATCTGTCTT